>JBAZRW010000006.1 GCA_041662785.1 Bdellovibrionales bacterium
CACTGGAAAAACAAGGTCAAAATACATCGAGGATTGAAGAAGGATCGGCGGAGAAAAATGATCAGCTTTTTGCTCTCAAAATCGTGAATCTACCCACACCTTTTGATCATTATGCCCAAACGGCAGAAAAATAGGCCTTCATTTTTATAAGTTGCTCGTGCGCACTTCCAGCAAATTAGATCCTTTGTCGTTCGCTGAGGCGGCTTCCTCCATTCTTGCCCATGCACGCAAAGGAATTCAGGTTTATGGCCAAGGGCAGAAGCTTCCGATGCCGCAAGCAAACAATGTGTTCAACGGAAGTAGAGAAGCGCGCCGCTACCGCAGGCAGGCTTTTTTAGGATAGACTGTTCCTGAAAAAGAGCCCCCTAGCCATAGCGAGAGGGTAATCGATCTTTAGGACGGGTTAATGTGAGGCCACGAAGGCAGCGTCGGTTTTGCCTTTGTGCCAGATGGTGTCTGCTCCCCCGTTTCAGTCTCGCTTAGGTTTTGGATTGATGGATCCTGATTGATCTCTCGAATGGCCATAAAAAGGGGCTTGTGGTCTGTTGCCAGTTTTTCTAATGACATCAGCGTCCGGACATAAAGGCCGGGATGAATGTCATCAAGGACGGAATATAAATCCCCCATCATGCTGGTAAAGGGAGCGTCATGGAAGCGTTCGACCCAATGGGTGCTTTCATGAAGAGCTGTATGAAGCCATCCATGGGCCCACGCCCCTGGTGTTTCTCCCAGATCGCGGGCTGGATTGATAAAAATGGCGTCTTGCGGAACCTTTAGGTTGACGCCACGCAAGATTTTATTGAAATGAATTCCCAACAAAGGTTTTTTCATGCGGATAGGTTCAAAACAGGGCATATCCAGAACTTTGTCTAAGAAGTCGTGAATAATATAAGCAAAAGCGCCCAAGCCTTCCATGACTTGTTCTTTAGAAAAACCCGTTCTTCGCGTGATCTCAATCAGAGGGTCTGTTGTGTAATGTGAAAGGAAGACTGGCTTGGTCGTTTCAAACCGTAAAGGAGTGGCCTCATCCGTTTGGGAGGGCTGGATAGCAAGAACGTTTTTTCCGTTAATTGAGAATTGCAAGATGGCTTGGTTATTAGCTTTCCTGTCTTTCTTGTTATAGGTAGGAATCTCCACCAGAGTGTATCGATCCTGACCATTCCCATGATCTTTGTCGACAAGTTTCAAGTGCGAGAATACTTTACTCCATTTGGCCGTGTCTTTTATATAAACAAGTTTCAAGATGATTGTGTTGAGGGCGCTAATATCCGCCGCCGCGGCAAGGCTCCATCCCTCCCTTTGTTTGTTAAAAGGATAATGGGGGGAATCGGCTGAAACAGACGGTTTGACATTCACCAAAACGCTATGTTGAACATTCGGCAGACCGTGGTTGTTGAATTGGTATAGTCCTGCGGACAAAACGACTTTTTGTTGTTCGCTGAAAGGAACTTCATGGGGCGACATATAAATATCAATAGAACCCCATGGGGCTTGAACCTGAGCGGTCAAGGGTGTTGTGGCATAATCATAATGGTTTCCCAAAGGCAGTATTTCAGCAGGATTTCCCACAAGGCTGGCTTGAACATGCACTTTTCCTAAAAGGGGGCGTTTAAGCGCAAAAAGGGAGTTAACACTGCGCGGGAAAGAGACAAAATTTAGCGCTCCGGAAGGTGTCGGAAGGCTCTGCGGCAAGGTCACCTCAATGATGGTTCCATTTGGTTCCTGCGTGCGTTGGACTGAAAGAGATGTATTGCCGGATAATAAATTGGACCCATTTGTTTGCATAAAGGTCTTATGGCCATGGCGGATCGTGCAAAGAGTTATTTCCTTTCCGGCAAAAAGAAAAGCAAGTTTGGCTAAACCAAACCCGCCCGATTTTTGTTCGGTTGATAGGGCTTCTTTTAACGAGGTGCCAACGCGCAGAAAAACATTTTGAACGGTATCTGGCGTCATGCCGACGCCATTGTCGCGAACAGACAGAAGGCGCAGGGCAGGGTTAATCGAAATATCGATTATGCCATGCCCTTCTGCAAGCTCCCGTTGTTGATAAGCGCTACGGACAGCATCAAAAGCGTTTTGAAGAAATTCTTTAGCCATAACATTGGCCAGAGTAGAGGCATAGTTGTGGATTCCCATAAGACGCACGAGCTGTTCGTGATCGACGCTTAGGCCAACGTGCCGTATGATCGTGGGCGCGGATGCGCTTAATGGCGCTTTATCTGTTTTTATATTTGCTCTTCCAAAGGGGAACATGAAAATAATGCCCGTATTTGTGCTCTTCGTTGTGCAGAAAGGGGGCATTATAGCCTATCCGAAGGGATGAAAGCAAATAACAGATATGGAACAGCGGGATTAAAAAATGGCGGAGACAGAGGGATTCGAACCCTCGATACAGGTATACCCCGTATAACGGTTTAGCAAACCGTCGCCTTCAGCCTCTCGGCCATGTCTCCGCATCTCGTATCCTTCAGGGGCTAAGGCTGAAGGCCTTATTTGTTTGCTTGCCTTACGGCAAGCGGGGCAGCCTCTTCCGTCTACGCTGCTACGCAGCTTCGCCGGACAAGCGGCCATGTCTCCGCATCTCGTATCCTTCAGGGGCTAAGGCTGAAGGCTTTATGGCTCACCCTCGGTGAGAGAGTTGTGTATACCGTTCTTTTTTGTGTTTTAAAACAAAAAATGTTCCTCTTTAAGGTTCTTTCTTTCCCCCCTTAAAAGGTCGATTGAGGGGCTTTTATTTCCTTTTAAGGCTTTGTTCCTTACCATAGGCCTTAAGGCAGGGCGTTGGTGTCAGAAAGGAAGGTAGAGATGAGCGAATTCGATCCAGATCAGGCAAAATCTAGCGATTTCAAGCATAGAGGGATGGCTGAAGCCCCTATCCAAACAGAGCTTGTGCAGGCTGAGCTTAGCGGAGGGGAGAGGCTGTTGTGGACGGGGCGTCCTTTGGCTTTTCGTGTTTTTATGAGTACCTTAATTATTTATTTGTTTGCGATTCCTTGGACGGCCTTCTCCCTTTTTTGGGAGGCGATGGCGATAAGCCTATGGTTTACGAAAGCGGGCGATAAAATGCCTGAAGGAATGGGAAGGGCTGTTATGATTGTTTTTCCCCTTTTTGGCCTTCCATTTATAGCGGTTGGTTTCTTTATGTTGGCACGGCCTTTTATCGAAGGACGCCGAGCGCGTAAAACCATCTATGCCATAACGGATCGCAGGGCGCTGGTTATACGCCAAGGGGCCTTGCGCGAAGTGGCCAGCTATTCTTTCGATTCTTCTGAATTTGAAATAAGTCGCAAAGAGCGCGCTGACGGTTCTGGTAGCCTGTTCTTTGCATCAAGCCAAATGGTGGGCAAGGCTGGCAATTCGCGTCTTACAAAAAAAGGCTTTGAGCACATCGGAGATGTTCGGCAGGTTGAAGAAAAGCTGCGATCGGCCATAAGGGCTCATGAAGCCGCTCAGGCATAGGGGGCAATTAAGATAAGGTTGCCTTTTTCCCCATTGTGTTGATGAGTGATGTGATCAGGGCCGCCCAATAGGGCAGGGTTTGAACCAGCAGCATGCCCGACCACAAAACGGCGTTTTGGTTGGACGTTTCGAACTTATAAAGGATTGAGAAGGCGGCGATTAACAAGGCAAGCAACAGCCCAATTTCTTCCTGTGCCATCAAGAAGACTTGCGTTGCGGCGGGCTTGTCGTCGCATTTGGGCGTGCGGATAAAGGGCTTGCCCGATGTGAACAGGCCTTGCCAGACCGCGCGGCCTACGGCGTGGGTCAGGGCCATGCCCGCCAGCGCCGCGCCAAAGCGATCCCGCCAGCCGCACTTGACGCGGACGTGATAAAGCCACAGGCCTGCGACGACTTTGAAGACAAAGACGCTTAGCGTCGGGATGAGGAAGACGGCGGGCGGAAACTCCACCCATTTGAGGAGGAGCAGGATCGACCAGAATACCGCCGCCGCGACAAAGACCATATGCGTGGCATCGGCAAACCAAGGCAGCCAGCCCGACACAAAGTGGTAGCGTTGGCCAGAGGTCAGCCTTGCGCCGTCCATGCCCTTTTCTTCGGAAAGCGCACGCCAATGGCGCTTCAAGATTTGCACCGCGCCGTAGGCCCAACGGAAGCGCTGCGTTTTATAGCCGCCAAAGCTGTCGGGGATCAGGCCGCGTCCCAGAGAGTGCTCAAGATACACGGCTTCATAGCCTTTTTCGAACAAGCGCAGGCCAAGCTCGGCATCCTCGCAAATGCACCACTCTGCCCAGCCTTTAACGCTGCTCAGTAGATCACGGCGGATCAAGGTCATCGTGCCATGTTGGATGATCGCGTTGCGCTCATTGCGTTGAACCATGCCGATGTGGAAAAAGCCCGCATACTCCCAATAGCACAGGCGTTTGAAAAGGCTCTCACTGGCGTCACGGTAGTCTTGTGGTGCTTGCACAATCGCGACTTCGGGCTTGTCGAAATAGGGGATCGTTGCGCGCAGCCAGTCGGCGGACACGATATAGTCGCTGTCGATCACGCCAACGATAGTGGCGTCCTTGGCCGTTTGGGCAAGGGCGAAGTTGAGCGCTCCCGCCTTAAAGCCCGGCCATTTGGGAAGGTGGAAAAAGCGAAAACGGGGCCCCAGCTTGGCACAGTGTTCTTGCAACGGCTTCCAGACTTCTTCGTCTTTGGTGTTGTTATCCACGACAAGAACTTCAAAGTTGGGATAGGCCAGCTCCGCCAACGCGTTCAACGTTTCGATGACCATTTGTGGCGGCTCGTTATAACACGGCACATGGATAGAGACTTTAGGCGCGTTCTTGGCAGGCTCTTGGTCTATTGGGGGGAAGGCGCGTTTGCGGTTGGCCCACATGACTTCGGTCAGCTCTAGCCCGTCCACCAGTAAAAGGGCCAGCAAGACGATTTGAAAGCCTATGAGGACGACCCACGCAATGGTGTTGGCGTTGATGATCTTCTCGGCCATCGCGACCATGATAGCCCATATAAGGAGAGAGGCGACGGCCTGAATCAGGGAGGCATAGAAAACTTGTCCCGCAAACTTCAAGTCCTGCCGCTTACGCACAAACCACTGGATAGGAAAAAGAGCCAGCAGCGAGGCGACAAGGCAGCCCCAAAACCAGTGAATGGATTCGCGCACAATGCCGCTCATCGCAAACTTCACATGGCGATCGGCGTCCCAGATCCCCCAATGCGCGCCAACCGTTCCTTCGATCCCGCGCTTCCACGGCGCATCGATGGCTTCGACGATGGAGTAATCAAGCCGCGTTTCGGTGGCATAGTTCAGAAATTCCCGAATGAATTTGGCTTGATTGATTTGTGAGGGTTCCGCGCCCTTGATCCATTGGCCTTCGCTGGGCCATCCCACTTCTCCCAAGAAAATATGCTTGTCGGGAAAGGCGGCCTGTAGTTGATCAATACGGTATTTAACGTATGCAAGCGCCCCAATGATATCGACCCCTTCCCAATAGGGCAGGACGTGAACCGTGATAAAGTCAACGGAGCGAGCCAGTTCGGGATGATCCAACCAGACGTGCCAAGGCTCAGCGGTTGAGACGGGGATATCGACTTCGCGTTTGACTTTTTCGATATAGGAAACGAGCGCTTCAACAGTTGTATCGGCGCGTAAAATGGTTTCGTTGCCGACAATGGCGCGTTTGACGTTGGGGTGCTCTTTGGCCAAGCGGATCAGGCGATCAATTTCTTCAAGGTTGGTTTTATCGTCGGGGCTGATCCATGCGCCCGCCAAAACATTCATCTTATTTTTTTCGGCTAATGGAATGATGCGATCAAGCCCGTCGCTAAGGCCGTAAAGACGGATTGCCGACGCTTGCTGCGCGATAAGATTCATGTCCGTGCTGATTTGCTCATCGCTGAGGCGGCTAGACTCATTGCCCGCTTGCCAAGCGCTATAGGACAGGCTGTTGATTTTGCCGCCCCACGGTTTTTGCCATGCGCCTTGATTAACAAGCGCCCAAACGGCCAGATTGCCCGTCAGGACAATAAGGAGAACAAGAAACGTTTGTCGGATGGCGCGCATGGTGTTTTAGCCTTGCTTGCTTTGTCCCATTTTTTTGGTCTTTTCGTCCAAAGAGCGCAAAAGGGTTGGCATCCCTTCGCGCTTGATAACAGAGGTAAACTCGGCGCGGCGCGTGGCTAGTTCACTGATCGACGCATCAAGATAAACATCGACGATACGCAACGCGCCCGTTTCATCGGGACGCAAAAGGTAATTAAGGATCACGGGGTCGCTACCCTTGGGGGTCAGCGTCGTCTCGACCATGATGCCGCCGCCTGCCGCTGGTTTTTCGTCGCCAACTTTGAACACTTCGCCATCAAATTTTGTAAAACGGCTGGCATAGGTTGCAACGGAAAACGCAGAAAAGGCGCTTACTAGTTTTTGCTTGTCCTCATCGTTCGCTTTGGCCCAGTTGGACGCGACGGCATAGCGTGCCATTAAAGGCAGGTTAAAGGCGGACGTGACGGCGGGCTCCAGCTTTTTATAGCGTCCCTCAAAGCCAAGCTCTTGGCCCTCTTGCATTGTCGCTTGAAGGGTATCGTAAAATTTCTGGACGATGGCGGCCGCTGGCGTTTCAGCCTGCGCGGACGAAGCCATCAGAAACGTTATAAGAAAAAGGGGAAGGGCAAAAAGGATCGCAACGCGTTTCATCAAAAACCACCGAAAAGGATAAGGGGAACTGGGACAAACTAAGGGCGCTTTTTCAGCGCCCCACACCATAGCGGAATATGCCGCCCGTTCAAGGCAGAATTATGACTGTTTTGAACAGGCTTTTCTTTAGGCCGAGGCGATAACCGTGGCTGCAGCCTCAACCCCCAAGGCCTCAAGGGCGCGGGCGACGATATGCTTGGCGTTCAACTCGGCCTCATCGTACTGCTTGACTTGCGTGTCTTGCAGCTGGAAGCGGTCGGGCAGGGTCATGCAGCGGATTTTAAGCCCGTGATCCATCGCGCCCAGATTGGCCAGATGATGCAAACGTTGCTGCCGAATCCGCCGATAGAGCCTTCCTCAAGCGTGATCAAGACCTCATGGTTTTTGGCGAGGCGCTGGATCATTTCAAGATCCAGAGGCTTAGCAAAGCGCAGATCGGCGATGGTGGTGGAAAGACCTCGTGCGTCAAGCTCCTCCGCTGCCTTGCGGCATTCGCCAAGGCGTGTGCCAAGGTTGAGCAGCGCAATCTTGCTTCCTTCCTTCACGATGCGTCCCTTGCCGATGGTCAGGACTTCGCCACGGTCGGGCAGCTCTAGGCCAGAGCTGTCGGCGCGTGGATAACGCACTGCCGAGGGGCGGTCATTGATGGCGGCGGCTGTCGCGACCATGTGGGTCATTTCAACCTCGTCCGAGGGAGCCATCACGATGATATCGGGAAGGCAGCCCATAAAGGCCAAATCGAAGGATCCGGCATGGGTTGCGCCATCCGCGCCGACAAGACCAGCACGATCCAGCATCAGGCGAACGGGCAGCTTTTGCAAAACGACATCGTGCATAACTTGGTCATAGGCGCGTTGCATAAACGAGGAGTAGATGGCGCAAAACGGTTTGAGTCCCTCGCACGCAAGGCCAGCGGCAAAGGTAACGGCATGCTGCTCGGCAATGCCGACATCAAACAGTCGGCCTTCAAAACGGCGGCCAAAGATATCAAGGCCGGTTCCGGCGGGCATCGCCGCCGTGATGGCGACGATCTTGTCGTCATGCTCGGCTTCTTTGACCAAGGCATCGGCAAACACGCGCGTAAAAGAAGGCGGCGCGTTCTTTTCTTTTTCCTGTGCCCCTGTGACGATGTTGAACTTGGCAACGCCGTGCATCTTGTCCGGCGCGCTGACGGCAGGCGCATAGCCATGGCCTTTTTCCGTCACGATATGGATAAGGACGGGGCCGCCCTGCGGATCGTCGCGCACGTTTTCCAAAACGGGGATCAGGTGGTCAAAGTTATGACCATCAATCGGGCCGACATAGTAAAAGCCCATTTCTTCGAACAAGGTTCCGCCCGTCACAAGCCCACGGGCATAATGCTCGGCCTTGCGTGCGGCTTCTTTGAGGGGGCGGGGGAAGATGTCAGCGAACTCTTTGCCGATGTGGCGAAGCTTGCGGTATTCCTTGGATGACGCGATGCGCGAGAGGTACGAGCTAATCGCCCCCGTCGGCGGCGCAATCGACATATCGTTGTCGTTGAGGATGACGATCAGGCGCGAATCCATCGCGCCCGCGTTGTTAAGTGCCTCATAGGCCATGCCCGCGCTGATCGAGCCATCGCCGATCACGGCGATCACCTGATTGTCTTTTTTCGCGAAATCGCGGCCTATGGCAAAGCCAAGCGCTGCCGAAATGGACGTGGAGCTATGCCCCGCGCCGAACGGATCGTATTCGCTTTCCTCGCGCTTGGTGAAGCCCGACAGCCCGCCGCCTTGGCGCAGCGTGCGGATGCGATCCCTGCGTCCTGTCAAAATCTTGTGGGGATAAACCTGATGGCCGACATCCCAGATCAGCGAGTCGTCGGGCGTGTTAAAGACATAGTGCAGGGCAACCGTTAGCTCAACCACACCAAGGCCAGAGCCAAAATGCCCACCGGTGGCCGAGACGGTATCGATCACCTCGGCGCGAAGCTCATCCGCCAGTTGGGGCAATTGTTCGGGCGCAAGTTTGCGCAGGTCTTTGGGCAGCTTAACCGTATCAAGAAGCGGCGTGGTAGGGCGGCCATTAAACGAGGGCACATCGCCAGCTTCGACGGTGCAGCTTTCATCGGGACACAGGGCGTGCAGGGGCTTCTTGTTTTTTGTTGCAGATGACAAAACGGTTCTCCTTAAGCTTTAAGCCCTCTTCCATATCACTTTTAAGGCATGAGTCGGTAGGATTAGCCCCGAACGTGTCCCCATTGCAAGGAAAGCGTTACTTTCGCGCAACAGAGCCGTTAACCTGTGTCGCGGTGAGGAATTGGGTGGTCGTGGGATGCCTCATTTCTGAAACTTCGCGAAATTTAGCTTCCGCAAAAAGATGATTCAGAAAAGTGTTTGTTTTCAAGGGGATATAGGCTGTCATCGATTTTGACAAAATCGTTATATTTCATCAACATAGATGGTTAATCAGGTACAAACAGACTCAAAAGCGTCTCTCAGTAGGGCTCTGCTCGACGTACGGCCTCTAAAAAAGCTCGATTCGTTGATTTTATTGGGTTTTTTGTTCAGCCAGCCTACGCTTGAAATGGAAGGAAACTATTACCGTTTATAGACTCGGGCGTGGGGGCGCGTTATGGTGAGCGAAGACAGGGGGGTGACGTTTGATCCTCCTCCGTTAGCCCTTTTCCTGCCGCGAGGCGGAACAACCATTCTACAAAATCATAGGCTTGCGAGTCACAACATTATTAGGGACGAAAAAGGATGACCCCCAACATTCATGAAGCAAAGAAAAACGCCCTCGCCGCCATGGGCAAAGCGGCGACCAAGGGCAATAGGAAGGCGTTTGGGCGAGCGCAAGCGCATTATCTGAAATCCTGTGATCCACGTGAAGAGCGCGATGTTAACGCATGGGTGTGGGAGCTGATAAAGGTGGCAGAGAATCCCTCCATAGGTTTGTTGGGGGCTGCCAAGCTGGCGAAGCGGATGTATCTATACGCTCCTTCAAACACCCGCGTGAGAGATACGGCACAAACCCTGCATTTTGATTATGCCCTCTTCGCCATGAATGACGCGGCGACCAAGGGCGATGGGAGAGCCTTTGGAGAGGCACAATGGTATTACCTGAGCTCCTGTGATCCTTATAACAAGAGCTATACCCACGCATGGGCAAAGATTATCACCACAGTGCTTGAGAAGAAAACGCTTGATCCTGCCTTTGTTAAGGAGCAGGTAAAAAAGATGCAGGTTTTTTCCATGGATAACCATATAAGCTATGCCTTTGATCAAAAGGCAACGGAGCTGTTGAGCCGATTTACCGTCATCGTCACATACACATCCCCTGATTCCGCCCCCGCGCGGCCAGAGGGGAAGAGCGCTGCCGTGTCCAAAAGAACGCCGCGGCCATAAAAGCACGCTGAGCCATAAACAAACATATATAGCCCTCCCTTCCTCGTCATCGCCCTCCTCGTCATCCCGCGCAGCGCGAGGCTGTGCCGAGCGCGTGATGCGGGATCCAGAGGACTGGGGATGATGCTGCGGTTTTCTACGCCTCCCATTCCTTATGAAACTGGTCAAGAAACGTGAGCATAAATGAATGGCGTTCTTTGGCCATCTGTTGGGCTGTTGGTGTATTTAAACGATCTTTAAGGAGGAGGAGCTTTTCATCGAAATGGTGAAGGGTCGAGGATGTCCCGTCTTTATACGATTCAAAATCTTTGTGAAGGACGGCCTTTGCTTCTGGATTATAGATTTCCCTTCCGTAGTGTCCCCCAAAGGTAAAGGCGCGGGCGATTCCAATAGCGCCGATGGCATCAAGCCTATCCGCATCTTGAACAACTTTGCCTTCGATTGTTTCCATCGGTGTTGGTGTGCCCTCACCCTTAAAAGAAACCTTTTGAATAATCTCGCAGACGTGATCGGTTCTTTTCTTATCGAGGCCTTGCTCCTCAAGCCAATCGCGAACCGTTTTTACGCCCGCCTTGTCGTCGCCATTGTGCCGCTTATAATCAGCGATATCGTGCAAAAGAGCGGCAAGGCTAACCACGGTTTCATCGGCCTTTTCGGCTTGAGCGATTTTTAAGGCTATGTTGTGAACGCGATGAAAATGCCACCAGTCATGCCCCGACGTGTCGTTGTCAAACTCTTGGTGAACATAGGTGCGAGTCTTCACAATGATGTCATTGTCGCCTGTCATTTATGCCTCGTAGGTCAAAGGGATTTTTACGCCGCCTGTACGTCCGCGAGGGCCGACGTAGCAGAGGCATTCTGGCTGGCGTCAACCTTATGTCCATCGCGGAGCGCGACGGCGCTGGCGAGATCGACGGAGACAAGCTGCGAGACACCCTTTTCGCTCATCGTCACGCCGAACAGGCGATCCATATGCGCCATCGTCACGCGTTGGTGCGTGATGATAAGGAAGCGCGTGCTGGTTTCGCGGCCAATATGCTGCACCAGCTCGCAGAAGCGGCCAATGTTGCTTTCGTCCAAGGCGGCCTCGGCCTCGTCGAGCACGCAGATCGGCGAGGGGTTCGTCTGGAACACGGCGAAGAGTAGCGCAAGCGCGGTGAGCGTGCGCTCACCACCCGATAGCAAGGACAGGATTTGCTGTTTTTTACCTGGAGGCGCAGCAAAAATCTCAAGGCCCGCGTTCATCGGGTCTTCGTTGTCGATCAATTCCAAAGAAGCCTTGCCGCCCTTGAACAATTTGGTGAAGAGAACTTGGAAGCGTTCGTTCACTTGCGTGAAGGCGTTTTGTAGACGCTCCCGCGCCTCGCGGTTCAACTGGCTGATGCCCTGCCGCAACTTGGCAATCGCAGCAACCAGATCGTCTTTTTCTTTTTGCAGGCGATCAATTTCTGTTTGCGCGGCCTCGGACTCCACCTCGGCGCGAAGGTTGACGAGTCCCATATTATCGCGCTCACGCATGTGGCGACCTAGCAGCTGCTCCAGCTCAAACACGGACGGCAGGCTGTCATCGTCGCTGAGCATCGCGATTTCGCGCAGGTTTTCGGGCGTGCAACCAAGCTTTTCAGTAGCGCGTTCGCGCAAGGTTTTAAAGTGTTCTTCGCTGGCTTCCACGGCGGCCTGTGCGCGCACGCGCTCTTCACGCGCATGGGCCAACGTGGCTTCGTCTTGCTTTAGCTGATGTTCTGTGACGCTTAGTTTTTGTTCGGTGGCGATCAGAAGATCGGCGGCCTCGCGGCGCTTGCCTTCCGCTTCGGAAAGCTGTGTCATCAGGCTGCCGCGCTGCGCGTCCAACTCGGCGGGACGGGCGCAAAGGGCGGCCAATTCAACAGTCAGCGCTGAAAGACGTTCGGCCAGAGCGAGGCTTTGTTTTTCGGCACTGGTCATGCGGCCTTGCCATGCGGCGACTTCTTGGCCAATCGCGGTTTGACGTTGGCTGCACGCTTCTTTTTCTTGCGCGAAGCGGTCGCGCTCGCTTTGCTTTTGCGCTTTTTGTCCACGCGCTTCGGCCAGCGTGATGCGCTGCGCCGCGATAGCATCGCGCAAAGCGGCGCTATCGGGCAGGGCGCTGCGCTCTGCTTCAATCGCTGCGCCACGTGCCGAGAGGGTATCCGTTTCCTCGGTAATCTGGCGCAAGGACTCGCTTAAGGCCGAGAGTTTGGCATTGGCGGCGGTGGACTCGCGCTCTTGCTGCGCATAGTGATCGCGAGCGTCGCTCAACGCCGCAAAGGCGGCCTGTAAAGCCGCGCGCGTTTGCGCATCCAGTTCTTGGCATTGTTGCAAAAGGGCCGTGGCTTCCAACAAAGCGACAGCGGCGCTGGCGTTTGTCGTTTCGGCGAGCGAGATTTCGTCTTGCAGTGCTGCTAAACGGTTGCGCTGTTGCAAGCGCATGGCCGAGGCTGTCTTGGCTTCGGGCGTTAGTGTAAAGCCGTCCCAGCGCCATGCCCAGCCATCGCGGCTAACAAGGATTTGTCCGGCCTGCAGAGCGGCAGCGGCGCTTTCGCCCTGTTGCTTATTATCGACAAGGCCAATCTGGCTAAGGCTTCGCGCCAGCGCGGCGGGAGCCTTAATCGAGGCGGCAAGCGGCGTCGCGCCGTGAGGTAGAGCGGGGGCGTTCGCCAAGGGTGCAAGCTCGCGCCAGTGCATGGCGGCCTTGGAATCGAGCGAGGCCGTAAGGGATTCTCCCAGCGCGACGGCCAGCGCGTGTTCAAGCCCTGACGCAACGGTGATAAGGTCAATGACTTCGTCAAACTGGCTGTCATGATGTGCCAGCAAATCCGTCAGAGCGCGGGATTCAGCTTGAAGTTTTGTCAGAGCGGTTTCCGTCTGTGCGGTTTTCTCGCGCTCGGAATCTTGCGCGCGCCCCGCGTCCTGCCGCGCCTCTTCGGCCTGCTTGGCTTGCTCCTTGCGGCGCTCCAATTCTGTTTCGCATGCCGCAACCATCTCGGTGGCCATCGAGAGATCGGGGCGGGCCGCAATCTCTTGTGCCAAGGTGGCACGCTGCGCGTCGATATCGGCGCGGCGCTGCGTCAGCGTCGCTTGCTTGGCCAACAGGGCGTTCATTTCGCGGCTTAGGGACTGTTCGCTGGCTTCGGCGGCGGCGCTTTGCGCCATGAGATCGCCTAGGGTCGAATCGAGTGCCTCAACCTCGGCGGTGAGTCTTGTGAGGGATTCACTCAGAGCAGGGAACGAGGCGTCAAGCGTCTCGGCCTTGGCGGCGAGTTGCGTCTGTTCGTCCTTCAAGCGGCTAAGAGCTTCCACGCTATCATGATGGTGGGATTGCTCGCGCTCACGGTCGTTTTGCGCTTGATCAAGGCGGCCTTCGCAGGCCTTGATCTGATCGTCAAGGCGATGCGCCTCGGCATCCAGATGATCGCGTGCAAGGGTTAGCTTTTGCACGATGGCGGCGGCGGTCGCTTCGTTTTGGCGCAGGGCGGGAAGATCGGCGGCGATGGTGGTGCGCTCGGTCGTCCCACGTGTGACGACGGCCATAAATTCGTTGACCTGCTTTTCGGTTTCTTGCAAGGCCTCACGCGTTTTGACGGCGTCGCCTTCGGCTTCCAGCCAGCGCAGGTGGAGCAGGGCGGCTTCGGTCTTGCGGATATGGTCGGCCAGATTGCGATAGCGCGAGGCTTGCTTGACTTGCTGCTTGAGGCTGCGCAGTTGTGTGTCCAGCGTACGTAAAACATCGTCCACGCGCGTCAGGTTGGTCTCTGCGCCTTTCAGCTTCAATTCGGCTTCATGGCGGCGGGCTTGAAGCCCCGCTGTGCCAGAGGCTTCCTCAAGAATCTGCCTGCGATCTTGCGGCTTCGAGCGGATCAGCGCGTCGATCTGCCCTTGGCCCACGACGCTGGTTGATCCCGCGCCCGTCGATTGGTCGGCGAACAGCAAATGCACGTCGCGCTGGCGCACAGGGCGGCCATTGACGCGATAATCTGATCCGCCGCCGCGCTCAATCTTGCGCACAACCATAACTTCGTCGGTGTTGTTGTATTCCGCCGTGGCGGTGCGGTCGGTGTTGTCCAGCTCTAGCGTGACTTCGGCAAGGTTGCGCGAGGGGCGCGTGGTTGTTCCGGCAAAGATGACATCTTCCATACCCGCGCCGCGCATGCGCCGTGGCGAGGTTTCGCCCATGACCCAACGCAAAGCTTCGACAAGATTGGATTTGCCGCATCCGTTGGGGCCGACGATGCCTGTCAGACCTTCTTGAATGATAAGGTCTGTCGGATCGACGAAGGATTTAAAGCCATGAAGGCGTAGCCGTGAAAAATGCAAAGTGAAACCCCAACAGATAAATGATAAACGGTCTTATTTCTTTTTCGCCAGAACTTTATCGACGGTCGCCGCAAACTCTTCCAGTGAGCGTGCCCCAACCAACTTGGTTTCGTTATCGCTAAAGATAAAGGTCGGCGTGGCCTTAATCTCATTCTTTTCCATCGCCTCGGTGCGAACCGCAACCAAAGCGTCCATAAGCTTGGTGTCCTCGGTGCAGCTTTTGGCTTTATCAGAAGCAAGACCGGCCATCTCGGCATACTGGGTCAACGTGGCATCGGGCTTGTCGCCACGAATCCATGTTGCTTGGTTTTTGTACACAATCTTGATGAAGGGAAAGAATTGTTCTTTAGGCATGCAATGGGCCAGTGCCATGCCCTTAAGGTCGATCCCGTTCATGGCGAAATCGCGATAGATAAAGCGAACCTTCCCTGTGTCGATATAGCGCTTTTCGATTTCCGGCATGACGTTATTAAAAAAGTCAGCGCAGTGCGAGCAGGTCAGGCTGGAATACCCCGTAATGGTCAGCGGCGCATCAGCGCGGCCAAGGGCGCGTATCGGCAGCTCTTGCACCGGCGCGTCGGCAGGCGTAGCGGCCCACGCGGTGGACAGGGTTATTCCGATGAAAAGAGTAGCCCAAACAAGGGTGCGTGACATGTTTTTCATTTTTCGCCTCGAATCGAGAAGTTGTTAGTATAGGAGAAAAGGGAAGGCAAACTCAAGAATTGTGAGCTATTCCTTTCACTACCCGTCAATTTCTGTTGACTCACTATAATTCTCCGTGTTTCAAAGGCTCTTCCTAGTTTGAGGGGTGGGCGTGATGGGCACAACAGTCTCATTAATCAAGGCGATAGAAGATGATTTTAAACAACGGCATCCGCATTATCATAAGTCGCGCCGCGAAGCCTTAACATCCCTAGCGGGCGTTATGTTGAAGGTGAGGAACGTCAATTTGATGACGTTGGCGGCGGCCTTGCCGCGTACAATTGGCACGCCGCATGATCGCTATCAGTACATCGAGAGGCAATTAAAGAACGAGAAAATCGACGCTGATACGACCATGAAGCCCTATGCTTTGGGCGCGATAAAGCGGTTCGCGGGGCAGGGACAAAAGATCCTTTTGATCATGAATCAAAGTCCTGCGAACGATTTCAATGAAGTCTTGATGCTGGCCGTTTGCGGGCTCCAAAGGGTTCTCCCTGTGGCGTGGCGCGTAAGCGCGAGGCAGGATAAAGCAGGCGTGGCCGCGCAAAAGGAGCTTTTGGACAGTGTTAAGGCATGGCTTCCCGAGGAGAGCGCTGTGACCCTTGCCACGGATACAAGCCTTGCCACAGCGGGGCTGATTGATTGGTGCCAAAAAGCGGGGTGGGAGCATCACCTTCACCTTGACGGGGCTGAGAGCGTAACGGAAGAGGCTGCTTTGTGTTTTTCAGGTGGCGTGAGATGGCTGTTCACGGGATTTGAGTCCGAAGGCTTTGGTTTGATGAAAAGCCATATTCAAAAACCGGATCGTCTTTCTAAATTGATCCTTATTTTAAGCCTTGCCCTTTATTGGGAGGCTCATAATAGCCCCTGACCCCCTTTGTCAAAAGACCTGTTGTATCTCCCTTTTTTTGTTATAAGCAAACGCATGACACAGACAGAAAACACCTCACCCTCCCTTACGTCCCGTCAAACAGGCGCTTTGCGCGGCTGCGTCACGCCGCCCGGTGATAAAAGCATCTCGCACCGCTCGATTATGCTAGGCGGCATCGCCAAGGGGCGCACCACTGTGCGCGGCCTGTTGGAGGGCGAAGATGTCCTCTCCACCGTTGCCGCGCTACGCGCCGTGGGGGCGCAGATCGCCAAAGAGGGCGATGGTTGGACGATTGATGGTGTGGGGCTAGAGAACCTGACGGAGCCCTCTGGCATTTTGGATATGGGCAACAGCGGCACGTCGGCGCGGTTGCTGATCGGCCTTTTGGGCGCGCGTCCGTTCACCAGTTTCTTCACAGGAGACGCTTCGCTTTGTAAGCGCCCGATGGGGCGGGTGACAGAGCCTCTTTGCCAAATGGGCGCAACCTTTATGAGCCGTGAGGGCGGGCGCTTTCCGTTGGCCGTACGTGGCGCGGTTGCGCCGACGTCTATCACCTATCGCCTGCCTGTCGCTTCGGCGCAGGTGAAGTCGGCGGTACTTCTTGCGGGATTGAGCGCTGAGGGCATCACCACGGTGATTGAGCCGATCCCCACGCGTGACCCGACCGAGCGCATGCTTCGCGCGTTTGGCGCGAGCCTCACGGTTGAAAAGACGTCCGATGGTGCGGATGCGATCCATCTTCAAGGCCGCCCGACCCTGACGGGGCGCGAGATTATTGTGCCTGCGGATATTAGCTCAGCTGCTTTTCCCATGGTGGCCGCCTGCCTTCGCGAAGGCTCAAAGGTCAAGCTTTTGAACGTCGGCATTAACATGCGCCGTGCCGGACTCCTTGCCAGTCTACAGGAAATGGGCGCGGTAATTCTTTTGGAAAATGAGCGCGAGGTGTGCGGTGAACCTGTGGCCGATATCCTTGTGCGTGGCGGCGCGTTAAAGGGCGTGACGATCCCCGCCAGCCGTGTGTCCTCGATGGTCGATGAATATCCTGTGCTGGCGATGGCCGCCGCGTGCGCCGAAGGCACGTCGCGCTTTATCGGGCTTGGTGAGCTGCGCGTGAAGGAAAGCGACCGCCTGATGCTGGTGGCCGAAGGGCTAAAGGCGTGCGGCGCAAGGGTCGAAATTGAAGGCGATGATTTGATTATTCACGGGACGGGCAAGCCGCCACGCGGCGGCGCGACGATTACAACGGCGCTGGATCACCGCATCGCGATGAGCTTTCTGGTGCTGGGCATGGCAACGGTAGAACCCATTGTTATTGATGATGGTCGTGTGATCGCAACCAGCTTCCCGAATTTCGTCACCATGATGAACGGCCTTGGCGCGAAGCTGGGATAGAGTGCTCGCCACGGGCGCAAGGGAGGGATTCATGGCTTATTGCGTCGGCACCATCGTTCATGTTCATGACACCATGCAGTCGGATTACAGCTATGTGATCGCGCAGCCCGTGGGGAAGAACTTCGCCCCCGACTTCACCCCTCATCTTTCGCCCAAGGAAATGCTGAAGCTGGGCGTTTTCGAAGGCAAATATTGCAACGATTGCCGCGACGAATTGCCGATAGATTGGTTTGCCGAGGCGAAAGCAAGCGACGAACCCGACCCCACCTTGAACCTCTTCAAGGTCAAGAGCCGCCAGCCCCTTTCTGTCTGGCGTCAAAAAGGCTGGATCGTCGAGCCCGACCCGCGCGGATGGTTTCAATGGTATTGCCGCTATTATCTGGGGAGACGCTTGCCCGACGTCGATGCTTGGCAGATCAAAAGATGGAAGGCCTTTGCCCGCCATGCGGGACAGATCAAGGCCAACTGCCTGCCGATGGATACGGGGTGCCGCCCAAGGCAACGGCAGGCTCTGCTCCAATGGGCCTATGATCCCTTTATCTAACGATAGAATGGGAATGTGGCTTGCTGCGCTCAGCCCCTCTTGCCGTCGCGGTTTGGTCGCATTGTAAAAACAAATGGGATGCCAGCCTGCGCTGGCATAACGGTGTTTCTGCCTAAATTTAACGCTCTCTCGTCATCCCCGCGAAGGCGGGGATCTCATTTGGTTTTCTTTATTCTTCAACTCTGGCGTACGCAGCCTTGGATCATCCGCCCCTTGGCAACTTCGTGCCAGCTGCGGCGCGTGCCTGCATAATCTCGCGGCGAAAGGCGAAGAGCTTGGCTGGACGGCCTTTGATAGAGGCTGTCTGGTCGTTCGTTTCCTCAACAAGGCCTTGTGAGAGGACAAGACGGCGGAAATTTTGCTTGTGAAGCTTTAGGCCCGCCAAAGCCTCTACCGTGTTTTGCAATTGCAGCAGCGTAAAGCGCGGTGGTAACAATTCAAACACCACGGGGCGGTATTTGATCTTGGCGCGCAGCCGCGCCATGGCCGTGGCCAGAATGCGGCGGTGATCATGTTTCATGGCAAGGCCGCCCGCGACGGGCTTGGCTTCCTTGCGATTCCCTCTGGCGGCCTCATCGATCAAGCCTGCCTCCCACAAAAGCTCATAGCGCTGCAAGACAAGCTCTTCGTTCCATGCGCGGGGGTCTTTGGGGAAGCCGATGTTAATCCGCGCTTGCCTTTCGCGCCGCCTCTGCGCATCAGGCGCAGCGTTTTTCCAAAGAGCAAGATTTTTGCGAAGGGCTAGGCCCAACGCTTCGGCTTTCTCGGCGCGACGATCTTCCCATGGAAAAAATTGATACCAATCGATGGCCGTCACAGCGCCCAGCTCTTGCGCCAGCGCCAGATAGCCGATGGAGATAATGCGCAGGCCGTCTGTCTCGCGGTTTTTATCGGCAAAGGTATAAAGTTGTTCGACATAACCAAGGGAGAGGCCTGATTGATGGGTCACCCATGAGCGCAAGGCCTGTTCCAGTTTTTCGTGCTGCGTCTCTAGTGGGCCAGAGGGGAGGGCCAGATCGTCTGTGACGACGACTCGTGGCTGCCCGTCTGTGACGCTGACAATCACGGCACTGAGTTCAAGGGCTATTTTTTGCGCGGTCGTCATGGTGTCGAAGGGTCCTTGCCTTTATGCTCAAAATGATTATAATCTTTCTTGTGTCGCTTGGCGACATCTTTTTTATCCTTATTAATGCTCAAAAGGAGCATAAAGCATGACGGACGACGATCTGGTGGCTCTTTACAAACGCCTTGATAAAGTGGTGGCGCAGGACGCATGGGGAGGTATGGCCGAGGATATTATGGCCATCCGCGCTCTGAAGAAGGAAAAAAACGCCGTCATTCTGGCGCACAATTATATGACGCCAGAGGTGTATTTCGGCGTGGCCGACGTGACGGGCGACTCGCTCGCTCTGGCGCGGGAGGCCGCCAAGATGCAGGCTGACGTGATCGTCTGTGCGGGCGTCCATTTTATGGCTGAGACGGCCAAGCTTATGAACCCATCCCGCATTGTTCTCTCGCCGGATTTGCAGGCGGGTTGCTCGTTGGCCGATTCCATCACGCCCGAAGATGTTCGCACTTTAAGAGAAAAGTATCCTGATCTCCCCATTATCACCTATGTCAACACGTCGGCTGCGGTGAAAGCCGAGTGCCACATTTGCTGCACGTCGGGCAACGCGAAAAAGGTCGTGGAGTCGCTGGGCGTTCCCGAAGTCATCATGGTTCCCGATGAATACCTAGCGCAAAACGTCGCGCGGCAAACATCTGTGAAGATTATTCCGTGGCATGGGCATTGCGAAGTGCATGAGCAATACGCGCCGCAAGAAGTTGCCGCGATCCGGCGCGAAAATCCCGATATCACGATTATCGCCCATCCAGAATGCCCACCGGACGTTGTGGCGCAGGCTGATTTTTCTGGCTCAACCGTGAATATGACCGATTGGGTCGCTGCGCATCATCCGCGCCAAGTTATGCTGCTGACCGAACGCTCGATGAGCGATAACGCGGCCGTGGATCATCCTGACATCGATTTTGTGCGTCCGCGCTTGCCGTGTCCTTATATGAAGCTGATCACGCTGGCGGCCATTCGCCGCTCGCTGGAGACGATGACCTATCCCATCGAGATTGAGGAGGATGTTGCCGCTCCTGCCCGCCGCGCGGTTGAGCGCATGGTCGCGGTGAAATAGGTGACAACCAAACCCATCATCATCGGCGCGGGGCTGGCTGGCCTAACGGTTGCCTTGTCGCTCGCGCCGCGCCCCTGCATCGTCTTGGGTCGCAAGGTCGCCGCAGGCTGGACCAGCAGTGAGCTGGCGCAAGGCGGCATTGCGGCGGCGGTGGGTGAGGGCGATGCGCCCGCTTTTCATGAACGTGACACGATGGCGGCGGGCGCAGGGTCTTGCGATTCCGCCGTGGTGCGGATGATCACGCAGGCCGCGCCTTCTGTGATCGAACGCTTGCAAGAATGGGGCGTGGCGTTTGACCGCGATGTGGCTGGCGACCTTGATACGGGGTTAGAGGGGGCGCACTCGCATCGCCGTATTGTTCATGCGCAGGGCGATTCCACGGGCGCGGCGATTATGCGGGCTTTGGTGGAGCGCGTGAGGGCCACGCCCTCTATCACCTTGATCGAAGACGTTGAGGTAACGGGGATTCTCACCAATCAACCTTCTTCCGTCACTCCCGCGCAAGCGGGAGTCCCGTTTGGTTTTAATAGAAAACGGGATCCCCGTTTTCACGGGGATGACGAGCTGTGTGTATGTAAGACCATCGCTGGCGTGACCTATCATCAGCGCGGATCACGTGACAATCAACAGCTGCTGACGGACAGCGTGGTGCTGGCGACGGGCAGCGCTTGCGCCCTGTGGAAGAATGCGACGGTTCCCTTGGGCTCATGGGGCCATGGGCTTTTGCTGGCGGCGGATGCTGGCGCGGCGCTTCGTGATTTAGAGTTTGTACAGTTTCATCCTACGGGGCTTGATGCGGGCTGCGATCCTATGCCGCTGATTAGTGAGGCGGTGCGCGGCGAGGGCGCATTTCTTGTAAATGATCGTGGCGAGCGCTTTGTGGAGGAGCTTGCGCCACGTGACGTGGTGGCGCTTTCTATCGCCTCGCAGATTGAATCGGGACGGCGTGTTTTTCTTGATGCGCGGCATCTCACGGATTTCGCCGCGCATTTTCCCACGGTGTTCGGGATTTGCCGCAAGGCGGGACTTGATCCTGCGCGCCATTTGATCCCCGTTCGCCCCGTCGCCCATTACCATATGGGTGGGATCGCGACCGATGCGCAGGGTCAGACAAACGTGCAAGGCCTTTGGGCGTGCGGCGAGTGCGCCGCGACGGGCCTTCATGGCGCAAACCGTCTAGCCAGCAACTCGCTGTTGGAGGCCACCGCGATGGGGCAGCGGGTGGCAGAGAGTATTTCCCATTCTGTCATCCCGCCGAAGGGGGATAGAGTGGCGGAGAGGACGGATAAAGGGCGCGATACGCCCGATACCATCGCACAGGTGCGCGAGATTATGACGCGCCATGTCGGCGTGATGCGCGATGCGGTGGGGTTGCAAAAGGCCATAGATGAATTGTCGAGGCTTGCTGAACAATCGCCGCGTGCGAGGGTGGGGCTTATGATCGCCCGTGCCGCACTAGCGCGGGAAGGTAGCCTTGGCGCTCATTGCCGCACGGATGAGAGAAGGAAAAAACATGGTTGAGTCATTATCCGACATGATGTTGAACGACATCGTCAGCGCGGCCCTGCGTGAGGATTTGGGGCGCGGTGGCGATATAACATCGCAAGCGCTTATCCCTCCTGATCAGCATTGGAAGGCGGCGCTTGTTGCTCGCTCTGATGGCGTTTTGGCGGGGTTGGCGCTGGCGCGGTTGGCGTTTGCGCGAATGGATTCTCTGGTGTTGTTTGAGCCGCACAAGACTGACGGTGATCTTATCCAACGTGGCGATGTGCTGGCCGAAGTGTCGGGCAACGCCCGCGCCCTCTTGGCGGCGGAGAGGACGGCGCTTAACTTCCTGTGTCACCTGAGTGGCATCGCGACGCAAACGCGTGCCTATGTGGCGGCGGCTGCGCCGCACAAGGCCAAAATCTGTTGCACGCGCAAGACAACGCCGACCTTGCGTTTTTTGGAGAAATACGCGGTTCGGGCGGGCGGCGGGGCGAACCATCGCTTTGGTCTTGATGACGCGGTGTTGATCAAGGACAACCATATTGCCGTGGCGGGCGATGTGCGCAGCGCGGTGATCAAGGCCCGCGCCGCTGTTGGGCATATGGTCAAGATCGAGGCCGAGGTCGACACGCTGGATCAACTCCGCACGCTTTTGGATGCGCCCGTCGATGTTGTGATGCTGGACAACATGACCCCCGCACAAATGAAGGAAGCCGTTTTGTTGGTGGACGGACGCTTTACGCTAGAGGCGTCGGGCGGCGTGTCGCTGGAAACGGTTGCTGCGATTGCGGCCACGGGCGTTGATGTGATTTCCGTTGGCGCCCTCACGCACAGCGCCCCTATCCTTGATATCGCTTTGGATACTGCGGATTAAACGTCCTTTGTGGCATCGCCGCGTCGCGTGACGCTTTCCACAATAAAGGGGGGGCGGCGCTTGGATTCGATATAAAGGCGGCCCAGATATTCGCCCAGCACACCAAGGCATAGCAGTTGCACGCTGCCCATCACCAGCACGACGACCATCAAACTCGTCCAGCCTTGCACCGTTTCTCCCGCCAGCCACGCCCTCATGACATAGGCCAAAAGCGCAAGGCCAAGGACGCCCATGAGCGCGCCGCCATAGGACGCAAGGCGCAGTGGCACGATGGAAAAGCTTGTCACGGCATCTAGCGCAAAACGGATCATCTTGCGAAGGGGGTATTGGGTAACGCCCGCCGCGCGGGGCTGCCGCTCATAGGGGAAGGCTACTTGCGTCAGACCGATCCAGCCGATCATGCCGCGCAGGAAGCGCGATTGCTCTGGCATTTTGTTCAAAATGTCGATGGTGCGGCGGCTGATAAGGCGGAAGTCGCCCGTGTCTTTGGGAATGGTGGTATCGGCTAACCGCCCCAGCAAACGGTAAAACAGCGCGGCGCTTGCTCGTTTGAACCAGCTTTCGCCTGCGCGTGCGGTGCGCTGACCGTACACGACATCGGCTTTCGTATCATCCATGATTTTCATCATGGCGGCCAAATGTTCGGGCGGGTCTTGCAGATCGGCGTCAAGGATCAACGCGCGTTCTCCGGCACATAGCGACAGCCCCGCCGTTAGCGCCATTTGATGCCCGTAGTTGCGCGAGAGGTTGACGACGGCGATTTGTGGCGTTCCCGCGCCAAGACCGCGCATAACGGCCAGCGTCTCATCGGTGGAGCCGTCGTTGACGAGCAGGATTTCGAACGTGTCGCCTACGCTTGCGTGGCAGGCTGCTGTGATGCGCTGACACGTTTCCGCCAGTCCTTGCGCCTCGTTATAGCAAGGCACGATAACGGAAAGGGCGGGAGAAAACGCCATCCGTGTTACCGCTGCGTGAGGG
The DNA here is from genome assembly GCA_041662785.1 of Bdellovibrionales bacterium. NCBI lineage: Bacteria > Pseudomonadati > Bdellovibrionota > Bdellovibrionia > Bdellovibrionales > Bdellovibrionales bacterium. The sequence continues at coordinate 23,394 of JBAZRW010000006.1, forward strand.
GGACGTTCAGATAGCGCATGCGCTTCATCTCATTGCGGCCCCGCGTGACGGTGTCAAGGATAAGACCGCAGGCGAAGCTAAGAAACGCCATGATCATCAGGCTGGTCGATAAAACAGCCGTTGGAAAGCGCGGAACCAAGCCTGTCTGTAAATACTCGGCCAAAATGGGCAGCATCAGCGCGACGGAGATAAAGGCAAGCGCCCCCGCGATCAGCGAGAAGAATGGCATTGGCTTTTCCTCTTTGATCAGCACAAGGATCATCCACAAAATGCGGAAGCCATCCTTAAACGTGCTGAGCTTGCTAACAGAACCGACGGGGCGATCTTTATAGGGAGTTTCCACCTCATCGGTCGGCATCCGCAGGTGAAGCGCGTGAACGGTAAGTTCGGTTTCCGTTTCAAACCCAACGGCCAAGGCGGGGAAGCTTTTGACATAGCGGCGTGAGAACACGCGATAGCCCGATAGCATATCCTTAAACCGATTGCCGAAAATCAGCGACACCATGGAGGTCAGCATCCAGTTACCAAAGCGATGACCAGCGCGATAGGCCTCTTGAATTTCGGTCACGCGCGCGCCGTTGACCATGTCCAGCTGGTTGTCCAAAAGCTTTTTGATCATGGCGGGGGCCGAAGCCGCGTCATAGGTCGCATCTCCATCGACAAGGACATAAATATCCGCTTCGATATCTGCGAACATGCGGCGCACGACATTGCCTTTGCCTTGTAACGGTTCGCTACGCACAATCGCGCCGCTGGCTCTCGCGACCTCGGTGGTTTTGTCTTTGGAATTGTTGTCGTACACAAAGATTTGCGCATCGGGCAAAGCGCGGCGGAAGTCGCCTACAACCTGTGCGATGGCGGTTTCCTCGTTATAGCAGGGGATCAAGACGGCGGTTCTAAGGGCTTCGCTCATGGTTTTTGTACCGGAAAGTTGGTTGTTCGCTCGACATCGCACAGCACGAGTTTCGAGTCAAAGAGAGGATCGTCAACAGCTTGGCATTTTTGTGGCAAAAAGGTGAGCCCAAAGTGGCCAAGCGCAGGGGCGGCATGGAAAAACTGATAACTAGGAATCAACAGCTTGAAAACGCCCTTATGGGCTGCGATCCGCTCGGCCATCATGGCATTAATACCTTTACCCTGTTCGGGGCTGGAAAAATTGCTTTGTATGCGCACAAAGGCACTTTCCGGCGGGAAGGACGGAACAATATGGGAATAAGGCTCAAAGCCCGCCATCAGGATCATGGTTTGGGACGGGTTTTCGATGGGCGGAACGGTGGCCGAGATTGCCTTGTCCAGCCATGGCTTCTTGCGACCCCAATCGCCCGCCTGAATGGTGACGGCGATGGCAAGCAGGATATAGAAGGTTAGCAGGGTACGCGGCGCGGGCCGAAGCGGCAGCATGCCCATGGCCACGACAATCAAAAGCGGCGCGATCATCTCAAGCGGGATTAGATAGCGGTAGATCGCAAACATAAAAAGCCACAGCGTATAGGACAGGATGGCCAGCCACAAAAGGTAGCGCGTGGCATAAAACGACACGAGGCGATCCGGCGCGTGTTTGTTGCGGCCATAGGCAAGGCGGATCAGGGCGCAGAGCGGCAAAAGGACATAGAGGGCTGGCAGACGCAAATCCCTCCACGGAATCTCACCCACCCGCCACGGCGTGATAGTGAAGATAAAGGGAAAGAGCAGGCGGTCGCTCCACGTTGTCGGGAGGAACTGCATGTCCCGACCACTATCAAGAGGTGCAAGGGGCGATTTGAAAATATCGTTGAAATAGGGGAAAAGGGGGCTTTGGTAATGCTCTTGCAGATACCACGCCCACGGCCCCAAGGCGATGGCAAGGCCAGCCAGCACGCCAAGGCCAAAGCCAAAGGCGATACACAGGCGGCGCGTCCATGCGCCTGTAACAAACAGCATCGCGCCGCATAGCCCAACGGTAAAGATCACGAAGGGGAGCTTAAAGCCCATCATCACGCCCGCTGGAAGGCCTGCGATAAACGCGAAGAAAAGGGCGATGCGCCATGGCGCATAGATCAGGCGCGGGTAAAAGCGAATGACCATCAACGCCGAAGCGAACAGGCCAAGGCTGGTGATGTTGTCGTAAAAGGTTGTGCCGATTTGCGCGATACCGCCGCCGCCCAGCATTCCCAGCATGGCCAGCGCAAAGCACACCAGAACCTTTTGCCGCGCGTTGGGGATGATCAGCGTCGCGTGGCATAGCATAAAGAGCAGGATGACGTTAAGGCCTTGAACACTGCCAAGTATAAAGCCCGCAACCTTGGCGCTGACATGGCTTGCCAAAAGGAAAAAGGGAACGTCCAGCGCGGGATTATAGAAAAAGGGCGTTTGCGAGGGCAAAAGGTCAAACCCCAGTCGCCCGTTCACAAGGGCATAGGCATTATACCAGTGATAGTTGCGTAGATCCCAGTTGGTGTCCTGCCCCAGATAAAGCGCCAAAGCGCCAATCAAAAGCGGCGCAAGAGCCAATAGGAAAAAGGCCAGCCCTCGCGCCTTGCTGCTGCGCAGGGGAAGGGTGGGGAGGGAGTCTTGCCTTTTCATTCACGAAAGTGCGGTAGTGCTGAATCGCGGGTGGGTGACGCTGCGCTTGCGGCGGCATCGTTCAGGATAAAGCGAGACATATGTTCCTTAATGCCGCGCTCCAGCTCCTTGTTAAGATCAGCCATAAGGTTGGTCAAAAGCTTTCTATAGGCCTCATACTTTTCGGTTTCTGTCGGCTCTTCGGGAAGGCTCACGCTATAGATGGCGTGCGCAGAGGCCATGCCGATGCTGGCATCGGCGGGCGATTGAGCTTCAAGGGAAACTTCAACGCGGCCAATATATTTTGCGGCTTGCTGGCGCGTGAACAGGCTTTCGAAATCCGATGAGGTGTTCAGCGATTGCTCGGTGACGCTGGCGTCTTTGATGATCAGCGTGGCGTGGCCCAGCGTTCCGGCAGCTTGCAGGCGGTCGGCGGCCATGCGGTTCACCGCGTCCTTCAACGTCGGCTGAAACAGATGCCCGACATAGGGCGGCCATTGGGGTGTGTTTTGTGAACGGTCAATGATCCGGATATCCTGTGCATCCAGCATAATTTTTCCAAGCTGGGCATAATCCAGACGGATGGGGTCGGGGCGCGGCGGGGGCGTCGAACAAGCGGCAAGGAAAGCAAGAATAGACAAAAGAAGGACGCGGTTTTTCATGGTGATAACCCTATTCGTTAAGCTTCCATTGTAAGTTGGTTAAGGGCGGCTGTAAAGCCGCGCCTTTGGGGGGAAGTCATGAATAAAAACAAGAGGGTGTTTGCTTGGCCTTGGCCATAAAGCGGTCAAAGACGGCTTGATGACGATCCAGAATATCCGGCGTGAGAGAGGGGTTGTTGTGCATCTTGGCAAAAAGGTACGTTTTTTCGCCCTGCAGCTTGCCTAGGCCAAAACGCTCGCCCGTTAGCGCGCAAAAGGTTTTTGCTATCGAATGAGCCAGAATATCGTTGGTAAGGATGGGGCAGGAGAGCAGCTGTTCAAGGGGCGCATGCCGCAAGGCTGCAAAGTCAAGAATGCCAATTTTGCCATCTGGCTCTTGCGTCACATTGCCAAAATGAAAATCGGTATGGATCATCCCTTGTCGAAAAGTCATGGCCGAGAAAGAGCCAAACGCTATCCCGATCTTTTCAGCCTGACGATGGGTGAGCTCTTCCCCCGCTGTAGAAACGGCAAATGGTTTTGCCATACGGTTCATCATCAAAAACTCAGGTGATGCCCCAAAGGCAAGGGCGCGAGGCGTAGAAAAAACGTCATCCTTGCCTGCGCTAAATTGGTTCAGCAAGGCGGCTTCTTTATCGCATGAAACCATCAGGTGGTATTTAGGAAATTTGATAATCAGAGAGGGCTGTTTCTGGGGCGATAAAACAAAGCTGTTTTGTGTGTTGTGAAGAACGGCAAAGGCCCCGTGGGGATCAACCGACGGAAGGCCCAAAAAGGTTGAATCCTTCATAAACGGAGCAAAAAAGGGGGCGTCTTTTAACTGGATAAAGTCGGTCATTCTGGCCATAAAATAACGGATTGTAACGACAAGGTTATTTTACACATCAAGGGGATATGAAGCAAGATTAACGCAATACTTTCGCGCCTTCACTTTGCAGAAGGTGGCGTTTTAACGTCGTGCCCCCCGCAAACCCACCAAGGCCGCCTTTTGTCACAACGCGATGGCAGGGCAGGAAAAAGGCGACAGGGTTTTTGCCCAAGGCTGCGCCGACGGCGCGGATGGCCTTGGGGCTTCCGATACGCTCGGCCAGCTCGCCATAGGTGATGGTTTCTCCGGCGGGAATGGTCAACAGCGTCATACACACGAGGGCTTGAAAGGGCGTGCCGACTAATAAGATGGGCGGGGGGCTTTTAAGCTTCATCGCCTTTTTCCACCATACCTCAACGGCACGTTGATCTTTGATAAACGCTGTGGAAGGCCACGCGCTTTGCCACGATTTTAAGGGAGAGCGGGCGGCGTTCTTGGGCGCGAAATGTACGCGGCACACTTTCCCGTCCTCTGTCAGGCCAAGCCAAAGGGGCACAGGAAGGCCTTGGCTAACTAGACCATAAAAAACGCGCGGCGGGTGTTGCTTGGATATGAGCATCATGGCATGGTTCCTTTTGGAGTGTGCCGTCATCCCCGCGCCCTCGTCCCGCCGCTCTTGCGGCGGGCGAAAGGGCAAAGCGGGGATCCAGCTGCGCCACGTCTGTGGCGCACAGGACTCAGGAAAAGTTAGAAAAACGCAATGTTTCTGACTCATACGCCTCGTGGACACTCGGCGCTGGATTCCCGCTTTCGCGGGAATGACGCTAGGGGGCTGAGACGTTCTATTACAACCTAACTTTTGTTTATTAGCCTAACAAGGATCAACGATTTATGAAACCATCCGATGTGAATGAGTTTTTTGCCCGCCTTGCGGCGCTACGCCCTGACCCGAAGAGCGAGCTGGACTACGTCAATCCCTACACGCTTTTGGTGGCCGTTGTGCTTTCGGCGCAGATGACCGATAGCGGCGTGAATAAAGCCACTGCGCCGCTTTTTAAGAAGGTCAAAACGCCTCAAGCGATGCTGAGACTGGGCGAAAACGGTCTTAAAACGTACATAAAAAGCATCAATTTGCTCAACAATAAGGCCAAAAACATCCTCCTTTTGTCGCAAAAGCTGGTCGATGATTTCGATGGCGAGGTTCCCCAAACCCGTGAGGCGTTGGAGAGTCTGGCGGGTGTGGGGCGCAAGTCCGCGAACGTGGTGCTCAACGTGGCGTTCGGGCAGTCGACGATGGGCGTGGACACGCATGTTTTTCGTGTGGCCAATCGCACCGGCCTTGCGGCGGGAAAAACGCCAGAGATAATTGAAGAAAAGCTGCTGAAGATTGTGCCTCAACAATGGATGAGCCATGCGCATCACTGGCTGGTTTTGCATGGGCGTTATGTTTGCAAGGCGAAAAAACCAGACTGCCCCATTTGCCCCGTGCGCGATTTGTGCGCGTATAAGGAAAAGACAAAAGAATGATCGATCTTTCTGTGCCGGCTGTCCCTTATGAACGTCCCGAAGGCATGGACGAGGGAGCAGGGATTCTGCTGCACGTTTGCTGCGCCCCATGTTCTTGCGCGATTATCGAAGGCCTGCTGGCCAGCGGCCTTGCGCCGACGCTGTTTTTTTACAATCCCAACATCCATCCGTGTGAGGAATATGAGCGACGCAAGGCTGAGGTCATGCGTTTTGCGGACAAGGTTGGCGTGCCTTGTGTCGATGCGGATTACGATACGGACGCGTGGCTTGCCCGCGTCAAAGGGCTAGAAGACGAGCCAGAGCGTGGCCGTCGTTGCGATGCTTGCTTTGCCATGCGGATGGAAAGGACGGCGCTTTACGCGCATGAGAATGGCTTTAAATGGATGGCGACCAGCCTGTCTATCTCGCGCCACAAAGATCAGGCGCAGGTACACAGGGCAGGGCTTGCCGCTGCGGCGCACCACCCTGACGTGACATTTTGGGACTATAACTGGCGGCGCTCCGGCGGCGCAGATCGTGGCGCGGCCTTGGCCAAAGAGGAAGCCTTCTACCGCCAGACCTATTGCGGGTGTGTTTATTCGCAAAGGAAAAAGAAGACGGATGCCTAGGGGTTGCTTTGCGGCCAGACCAGCTTCGGCAAGGTCGCGATGCGGACGGGGCCAAGGAAGACCCCCCCATTTTGCAGCGACAGCGGGACGATAGGGCTTGTGCCGCCGACCATCCCAGAGGGACGCGCAAGAACGCTCAGTGATGACCTTAAAAGCGCTTCATCTTTTCTTGTAAGCTCTCCTTGAGAGGTAAATTTATCGACGGCTTCTTCTAGTCCGTCCACGCGGCCTGAAAAAGCGCCTTCGGGTTGCAGGTCGGCGGTGAGCGCCATAGTTCCTTTGGCCACAAGCTCCATGGATCCCCATCGCAAATCCAGATCATCAAACTCGATCACGCCGCTGGCATCATTCCACGCTTTGACTGTTCCTGTTTTCGAGAAGTCGGGCGGTGTTCCCATGACGCGCGCGTCAAAGGAGAGCTCTTCGATCCGGTTCCCAAGGGCGAGGGGGCTTTGCTTCTGGGGGATAAGGCCAAACGATTGCACCCAGACATAAAGGCCTGTTTCGTTTTCGTCTAAGGGTGCGGAACTTGGTTTCATAAAGCCGAATTTAAAAATATCGGCCGTAAAGGAAAGGCCTGCCAATTGTCCGTGGACATTGTCCCTAAGCTTTATGGAAAAGTTACCCCAGTCCCAAAGGTTCAGGCGCAAGATAGCTTTATCAGCGCTAAGGCTATGAACCTTGTTGTAGTGGGCTTGAAATTGATCAAGCGTAATATGAATGGCCCAAGGCGTGCCGCCCGTGGCTCTTTCGGAAAAAGCTAGGATGTTGCCGTTCTCCTGCGATATGGCGACCCACGTATCAACAATCTTGTTGAAGCGATAGGCGGCCACGCCCCAAACCAGACCCCAAAACAAAAGCGCGAAGAAAAGGATAAGGCCAACAAAGTGGCGGCGGCGCAAAGAACGATGGGAAAGGATGGCAGCGGCAAACGACATGAAGAACACCTCTTGGCTAAAAAGCAGCGCTTCTTAGCATACTTCATTGCCAGCCAGAGGGTAAGTTTTTTGTTGCCCGCTCTTAATGGAAAACAAGAGAGCGGTTGGTGTTGGCCACATAAAGCCCCGATGGGGCGCTTGTCCGAGACGGCAGCAGCGGAAAGAGGGGCTGCAACCGTGGCGCCATTGACAGGGCGATGACTTCTTCCAAGGCATGAAAAACGGTGGAGTCAAACTTGCTTCCTATGCCATTTTCTAAAATAGCCAAGGCTCTTTCGTTCCCCATCGCCCCCTTATAACAACGCTCATTCGTCAGCGCGTCATACACATCGGCCACGGCAAGGATTTTGGCTTCCTGTGTGATACGGCTTTCGGTCAGGCCAAACGGATAGCCAGAACCGTCGAGGCGCTCGTGGTGTTGACGCGCAATAAGGGCAACGGACGTGGCGTGGGCAAGGCCTTTGGCGCGACTTAGAATTTCATAGCTGTTGGAGGCGTGCTGCTTGACGCTTTCGAATTCTTGCGGTGAGAGGTCGCCTCTTTTGAAAAGAGTTGAGGGGGCCAGTTGGAGTTTGCCAATGTCGTGATATTGCGCGGCATAATAAAGGGTGGATCGCGCTTGATCGGGCAGCCCCAGTCGCGTTGCTATTTCAAAAGAGAGAAGGGCGACGCGGTTTTGATGATGGATTGTATTTTTTATATCGACTTGATACGCGTCCCACGAAGTCGCCTTACACATGGCGGTCACGGTTTGACTCATGCGCTCGCTACTGCGCGCCTCATAGGGACGAGGGATTGGCTGACGGATGGTTTTGTATGCTCCTGACATAAGAACAATCCTTTAATAATCGTTCTAGAAAGCCGTTCAACATTTAACCCTTCTATGACTTAACAATAGATGAAATTTGGCCTCAATACTATGCAAACAATAGTTTCATGTGGCGAAAATGCACCATTTGGCATGGGGCAGTTGGGTGAAAACGACAAAAAAAGAGGGCCGCCATTTTGGCGACCCTCTTTCTGGATAAGGTTTTAAGTCCTTAAAGACTTAAGCCGTAGCGGCTTCCTTCTTGCTCTTCTTGGCGCGATAACCGGCCAGACCAGCAAGACCCAAGCCAAACAAGGGCAGGGCGGCGGGAAGCGGAACATTGGAAACGGCGTTGTAGGCCGTGTTCACTGTGCCTTGGAACATCGGCGAAAGCGCAAGGCCAGCCGAGAAGGACAGTGTCGAGTCAAGAAGGTTGGAGATCACAAGTGTGAAAACATTCTTGTCGAAATCCTTGGTCGTTAGAACCGAGTATTTCGTGGGATCGGCGGCCGTAGGCGTGTACCAGAAATCAACGGGGCCCGTGATGCCGGTAACAGCCGAAGGGACAACGTTATAAGTAAAGGTAATCGCTGTCTTGCCAGCAAGAGAACCATTCGCAACGTAATCCTGAAGACCGAAAAACGGTGTCGTGTTGATGCTGCCGTACTGGCCAGCGGGAACATAGCCCATATCAACATAGTATTGCGTGGGGCCTGTCGCTGTTCCGTTGAAATCAACGGGAGCCGTTACCGCCTGAGCGGGAAGCGCAAAAAGCGTCACAAAGGCGCTGAGGAAGATTGTGGTAAGCTTCATTTTTGTAAATCCTTATCCAATGCGGTTGTCGAAGAATCTATCTTCACCTTCGACGTTAGCAAGAAAAAGCAGCCCAAGGCAATGGTTTTTTTCGTTTAAAATAAAGATTCTTTGGTTAACGAAACGAATAAAGTTAATTTTTGGTCTGTGGTATCGGGGTGTGTGCCTCGCTTTTGTGAAAACTTAAGGATTCAAGGGGTATAGTGCGCCCGCCAACAAGATTTCTTAAAGGACAGGTTATGACGCAGCATGAAGTGACGATGATGGGGGATGGATTGCCCTATCGTAATGGGGTGGGGCTTTGCATTTTTAACGCGGATGGTCTTGTTCTGTGTGCCGAGAGGCGCGACAAGCGTGGTGCGTGGCAGATGCCGCAAGGCGGCATTCAAAAGGGCGAAGACCCCGCTGCCGCTGTGTTCCGTGAGATGAAGGAAGAGGTCGGCACGGATAAGGCCGATATTATTGCCCGTCATCCTGATCGGTTGCGGTACGATTTTCCGGATGCTTTGCAATACAAAAACGGCGTGTTTCATGGCAAGTATCGCGGGCAAGAACAAGTTTGGTTCGCGCTGCGCTATCACGGCGTTGACGCTGATATTAACTTGACGAGCGAGTATGAGGCGGAAGCGCCGGAGTTTATCGCGTGGCGCTGGTTTGATTTGAATCAAACGCCTTCGTTGATCGTTGATTTCAAACGTCCTGTTTATGAAAGCGTAGTTGAGGCTTTTTCTCCGTTTTCGCAGCGCCTTGCACAGGGGCAGGACGTTCTGCCCCTGTGAAGGTTTTAGAGAAGCGGATTCAAAATACGTTCCAGTGCCCGCAGGCGGGCGGTGGTTTCATCGTCAAAACCGTCCTCAAGCCGTTCAGGGTGATAGCGGCGTAGAAAGGCTCTTTGCGCGGCCTCAAGCGATTCGGGCGTGCGCACCTCATAACCAATTTCCCCCAGCATCGTCGCAATCTCGTCCAGTAAGGCGGGGCGGCGGTCTTCTGGTGTAGGGGAAGGCCACAGGCTAAGCCCAACGGCGGCCAACTCTTGCCACGGAAACAATTCTCCCGGATCTTCCTTGCGCAGGGGGGCAATATCGCTGTGCGCAAGCAAAGATTCAGGCGACAGGCTGTAACGGGACTTGATGTCGTGCAATAAGGCTTTCAGGCTATCAATCTGCGCCTTGGGGAAAGGCGTATAGCCAAAGGCGTGTCCTTTGTTGACCAGTTCAATCCCGATAGATTGGCTGTTGATGTCGCGTTTTCCACGCCAACAGCTATGTCCCGCGTGCCACGCGCGATGGTCTTCCTCAACCATCTGGATGACGCCGCCCTCTTCATCGATCATGTAATGGCAACTCACTTCGCTATGAGGATCGCGCAGGCGGTCTAAGGCTTCGGCAGCCGTTCGCATGCCCGTATAGTGAAGGACGACATAGGCTAACAGCGTTTTTTCTGCGCGTTCGTTGTAGTTGGGGGAAGGGATGCGCTTCATTTGATGCCCCTCATTTTGCAAATTTCGCTATAGGCGGCGTTGATCCGTTTTATCTTTTCCGTGGCTTCAGCTACGCGGCTGGCAGGCAGTCCCGCCGCCAGCAGTTTATCAGGATGATATTTGCGCACAAGAGCGCGATAGGTTTTTTTGATGACTTCTGCTGTGGCCGTCGTTGGAAGGCTTAAAACGTCGTAAGCCGAATCCTGTTTGGGTGGCGGCGCGGCACTGGTCAAATAAATGCCAGCGCGTGCGGCAAGGCGCGTAAAGGTTTCTTCGTCAAAGCCGAACAAAACGGCGACGCGCCGCAGGAAAAGGATTTCGGATCGCGCCAGACGGGTGCTGTCGGCGCGGGCGATCAGAAAGAGGCCGACAAGAGTTTCCTCAAGGATTGTAGGCTGTTTGGCAAAAATTTGGGCCAGCCGCGCCGCATAAGGCTCATACCCGTCTGAGCTGGCGCGGGCGTTGTTAAACATGTGGCCGACTTCATCCAGTTGCTCTTCCGAGGTATGAAAGGCTTGGCGAAAGGCCAAAATCTCTTCCCGCGTGACGGGGCCATCAATTTTCGCCAGCTTAGCGCCCAAAACGATGACGCTCACTGAAAAGATAGATCGTTGATTGGCGCTGACGGCCACGTTTTGGAAAAAATCACGTTCGGGCGAGGACGAGGCGCGGGTGGAGCCATGGCCTGTGCCACGGCTATCATGCAAATGACCCAGCAGAAGCCCCATCATAGAACCCACGGGGCCTGCTAGCGTGAACCCCAAAACGGCTCCGACAAATTTTCCGACGAATCGCGACATAGCCCCTTTTATAGTCCGTTATGCTTTCCTTTTCTTCAATAATAGTTGATAAAGAGAAGATGACAGGCTCAAACGAAAAGAACGCTCAAAAAGACAGGTTGACGGCTTTGTTGGCCGCAAGGAATTTGCGCCCGACGCGCCAAAGGCTTTCTTTGGCCGCCTATTTGTTTGATGGCAAGCCCAAGCATGTGACAGCTGAGCAGGTGATGGCAGCGGCCCAAAAGCAAAAAGAGCCCGTTTCCTTGGCGACGGTGTATAACAGCCTGCATCAGTTTACGCGGGCGGGGCTGTTGCGTGAAATTCTGATTGATCAAACGCGGCGCTATTTTGACACGACCATCTCTGACCATCATCATTTTTTTGATGAGGTTTCGGGCGATTTATGGGATATCCCGTCTGGCGTCTTACGGATTGAGGGGTTACCGCTGCCGCCCTCTGGTCGCAAGATCGACGGGATAGGCGTCGTTGTTCGTTTGGCCAAAGCATAAAAAACGGCTTGTAAGAAAAAGGGAGTTTAAAAGTGACGGCATCCAATCCACAAAAATTTTATCCTGTCAGCTGGGATGAGCTTCACCGCAACGGTAAGGCGCTTGCTTGGCGTCTGTTGGATAAGGGGCCATGGAAAGGCCTTGTCGCCATCACACGCGGCGGCCTTGTTCCCGCCGCGATTGTCGCGCGCGAGCTTGAAATCCGCGTGATCGAAACCGTTTCGGCGGTGGGATATCATTATGATGATGCTAATCCCTCGCAGGCTGACGAGATTAAGATCATTAAGGCCGCGGCGGGTGTTGGCGACGGCGAGGGTTGGCTGGTCGTTGACGATCTGGTCGATACGGGGCGCACCTTTGACGTGTTGCACAAGATTATGCCCAAGGCGCATTTTGCGACGGTGTATGCCAAGCCTTTGGGCAAGCCCTTGGTGGATACGTTTATCACCGAGGTGAGCCAAGACACGTGGATCTATTTCCCGTGGGATATTGAACCTCAATTCATGAAGCCGATTGCGGCCATGGGAAAGCAAGGATAACGCTTATGAAGCTTCCCCTTATCAGGGTTCACGCCGCGCGGCATAAACGCGCTGCCGGTGGCCATCCGTGGCTGTTCTCGAACGAAATTGCGATGGATGCCGCCGCCAAAGCTCTGCCCGCCGGAAGCCTTGTCAAGTTTCAGGCGCATGACAGCTCCCCGCTTGGCATCGGCACGTTTAATCCGCACACGCTGATCGCGGGGCGGATTTTATCGCGTGAGCCTTTGGTTGTGATCGATAAGGCGTGGTTCGCCGTGCGGCTTCGCGCGGCGCTGGCGCTGCGTGAGGCGGTTATTGCCGAGCCGTTTTATCGTCTGGTTCATGCCGAAGCCGATGGTCTGGGCGGCCTTGTCATTGATCGTTTTGGCGACCATTTCAGCGTGCAGGTCAACACGGCGGGCATGGAGCGTTTGTGGCCAATGATTGAAGCTGCGTTGGTGGAAGTCTTCCAGCCGCAAAGCATTGTCCTTCATAACGACAGCGCGTCCCGCGCTTTGGAAGGGTTGCCGCGCGAGGTGCGTATGGCGCTGGGCGAGTCCGCTGGTGTGATAGAGATCAAGGAAAACGGTCTGACCTATTTCACCGATCTTGTGCAGGGGCAAAAGACAGGATGGTATTTTGATCAACGCGACAATCATGCGCTGGTCGCTCGCTTTGCCAAGGGCCAAAGCGTTTTGGATCTCTACTGTCATGCGGGGGGCTTTGGCCTCGCGGCGGCCAAGGCTGGCGCGTCCAGCGTTGTGGGCGTGGATTCTTCCGCGCCTGCTTTGGCGTTGGCGGAAAAAGCTACCGCGCACAACAGCTTTGCGAAACGCTGCGCTTGGGTTAAGGCCGACGTGTTCGACGAGTTAGAGAAACGAAGCGCCGCCAAGGAAGTTTTTGACATTGTGATCGCCGATCCACCGCCGTTTGTGAAAAGTAAAAAAGATTTGGCGGCAGGGGCGCGTGGCTATCGCAAGCTGGCCAAGCTGTCGGCCTCGGTCACGGCCCAAGGCGGATGGCTTTTTATAGCAACATGTAGCCATGCGATGGATCTTGCGACGTTTACGCAGGAAGTCGCGCGCGGCCTTCATGAGGCGAAGCGCAGCGGTGCGATCCTTTATACCTGTGGGGCAGCGCCCGATCATCCCATCCATCCCCACTTGCCCGAAAGTGCCTATTTAAAGGGCTTGCTGATAAGGTTAGATTGAGCACAACAAAAAAAGGGGAAGCCTAGGCGGCTTCCCCTTTTTTTTTGATCCAAGCCTTTGTTAGGCCGCTTTGCTGCTCTTACGGCGGCGATAGCCAGCCAGTCCAGCTAGACCCAAGCCAAACAAGGGCAGGGCGGCGGGAAGCGGCACGCTTGACACGGCGTAGGTTGTTGCAACCCTGCCTTCGCGCATCCAGCGATAGGAAAGGAAGTAGCTGTCAAAGTTCGCGGCGACATTGGCTAAGTTGGTGATAATGACGGTGGCGGTTTGCTTGTCGCCCTCCATATTCGCGGAAACGCTCACGTCAAGGGTGTCGCTCGTGTCGTGGAATCCATGATGCCTAAAAGCTTCTTGATTCAATGTCCAGCCATTGGAGTCAGCCCCAACGCGATAGCGATAGGGAGCTTCCTTATAGGAGGCATTGCCCTGAACGTAGTCCCATTGCCCAAGAGAGCCAAGGAACGTATAGCTGAACGTGATGGCGGTATTACTGGGGAGCAAGCCAGAGACATTGTCGTACTTAAACCCGCCATCACCAGCGAACGTGTTGGTGGCAATCGTGCCTGTGTTGCCCGCGTCAACCAAACCCATGTAATCATGGTTTCCGGTAAAGTCGATCGTTGCGGCTTGTGCAGGCGCAGCTGACGTTAACGCAATAAGCGTCAAAGCAGTGGCAAAGAAAGAGCGGACTGTCATTGCTTTGATCCTTCACATAATCTTATTTTAAACTAACTCTATACATAGTCCAAAATCGCTTCCAAAGCAAGCGCGAGAAAGTATTTCTTTCTGCTATGGTTAACAGGGTATTGGGGGAGTTTCCTTACCTTTTTCCTTGAAAAGGCAAGAGACGCGGCGCATGCTTTTCTCGGTTTTAACGCTTTCAAAGGAGGCCACGGCCATGACTCAGTCCCCGTTTTTCGGTTCCATAACGGCCCTTATCACGCCCTTTAAGAACGGTGCGATTGACGAAAAGGCGTTTCAGGATTTCGTGGCGTGGCAGATTCATGAAGGCACGAATGGCCTTGTCCCTTGTGGCACGACGGGCGAAGCGCCCACCCTGTCCGATGCAGAATACGATCTATTGACCCGTGCGTGCCTTGATGTGGCGAAGGGCAAGGTTCCTGTGATGGTGGGTTGCGGATCAAACTCGACCGCGCATGCCATTCACCTAACGCAACAGGCGCAAAAGGCGGGCGCGGACGCCGCGCTTCACGTTGTGCCCTATTACAACAAGCCCTCGCAAGAAGGCCTCTATCAGCATTTCAAAGCTATCCATGACGCCAGCGATCTGCCCGTTTTTATCTATAACATTCCGGGGCGCAGCATCGTAAACATGACGCCAGAGACGATGGCAAGACTCTCTCAATTGCCGCGCATTGTGGGCGTGAAGGATGCGACGGGGAACCTGCAACGCCCCTTGAAAGTGCGGCAGCTGTGCGGCGCAGACTTTGTTCAATTGTCCGGTAATGACGATATCGCGCTGGCCTTTTTGGCGCAGGGCGGCATGGGGAATATCTCGGTCGTCTCGAACATCGCGCCGTCGCTGTGCGCGAAGATGCAGGCCGCGTGGAGGGCAGGGGATATCGCCACCGCGCAAAAGATCAACGACCAGTTGATGCCGCTGATTGAGGTTCTGTTTGTCGAGACTTCGCCCTCGCCGGTCAAGTACGCCGCGTCCCTTTTGGGCAAGTGCCGCAATGAGCTTCGCCTGCCCATGGTTCCCGTCAGCAAGGCGAACGAAAAGCAGATCAAGGACGCGATGGTGGCCTCGATCCTTGATATGGTTGATGCGGCGGCGTAAGGGGGCTGAATAAGCGATAGGAAGGGCGGAGAGACCGGCTGGATCCCGCTTTCCCGTCTACGCTGCTCCGCAGCTTCGCCGGGCTAAGCTTCAGCCCTGCGAAGCTCGTCAGAGCGAAGCAGGGTCAGCGGGATGACGTAAGTGCTTAAAATTAAACGCTCCCTGTCATACCCCCCTTCCGTCATACCGGCGAAGGCCGGTATCCAGAGGGCTGGGGCGGGGATCCCATTTGGTTTCTTTTTAAAAGACTTTCGTGAAAATATTAAAAGCTCTTTAACTGATTGAGCTATAATAGATAGTATAGGGACGTGTCTCATGCCGACTCGTGCGTTGGGGGGCAACGGATAAGGGTGAACCACCCTCCCCTTGCGGGAGGGTCGATTTTGCAAAAGCAAAATCGGGGAGGGGTCTTTCCTTACGGTTGGATCAAATCCTAGGCGCAGGGTGGAGAGAGTAAAAAGCGCACGGTGCAAAAACAAGGTGGCTGGAGGCTATAGTTTATGCTTTTCAACAACGATGACGATAAAGCGAAAGACAAAAAACGCTCCTTGCTGGGGCTGTTGTTCAACCCGCGCTTTGACCGCGATATTAAGCCGCTGGGCGAAAGCATGGGCATGTTCGTGCGCATGATCGCGATGGTCTTTGCCGCGCACCGTTTGTTCCCCAAGGATCACCCCGCGATGCGGGATAACAGCCTGCGCCTGACGTTGCGTGAGGTGATCGCCACCGCTTATAGCAACCTGTCCTTTACAAAGGAGGGCACGCCCCAGATCCTCCTTTTCGGCGCGGTGATAGGCACGCTTGTCTTCGCCGCCATCTTCATCTTCGCCCTTGTCATGTCGCTGTTTACAGGGTCGGCCCATGCGGCCGAGAGTATGTTTACGTTGTCTAGCGAGAATGAAAAATGTGATTTAGCTCAAAAGTGGATTGGTTATTTGTTTTTGGGGAGTGATCTTAACGCGGGCTCTGGGTGTGCCTCATCTTATTATGCGCCCAATAGTCAAATGATACAGCAGGCACTTCTTGCCGCATTTTCTACTTATAGCAGCATGATTTTAGCGGTGGCAGGTTTTTTGTTGATGTATCATTTGGCGTCGATGATTGCAGAGACAGCGCATACGGGTAAGCCAATGGGACGTGCCAATCAGGTGTGGGCTCCTATCCGTCTTGTTCTTGCCATTGGTCTTCTGGTTCCTATTTCTGGGGGGCTAAACACGGGACAATATGCTGTCATTCAAATGACGAAGTGGGGTTCTGCCTTTGCCAGCAAGACGTGGACGGGGTTTCTTGGAGGGTTGACAACGAATTTTAACAGCATGGGGTTTGTCGTTCCACCCCCTCCGTATGTTGAATCTGTGGTGAAAAACATTATTGCCTATGGTGGCTGTGTCGCGCAGCATAATGCCATGATTAAGGCGATGATTGCGTCAGGGGCGACAGATTTAGACGGGTATCTTATACCAAATATAGAATTTAGGCCATATGAATCGGAAGGCGGGTTGTTTGCAGAAAGTAATTATGTAGAGGCAGCTTTTTTAAGTACGAACAAAAAGGTTGGATGTGGTTCTATCCGTCTTCCCCCAGAGCCTGATTATGTGTCAGGTGATCCATTGGATGGTCTTGCCGCAGGCGTTTATAAAGTTTCTTATGACACTTTTACTAATGTTGTTGATATTGTGACTCAACCAGACACCGCTATTGCCAAGTTAGCGGTTGGTTTATTGCCTGCGGCTTATCGTGGAACTGTGGTTGAAAGCACGCCAGAGGGCATCATTACTGAATCGAAAAACCTTATTAAAACTGCTGAAACCTCTGTAACGACTGGTCTTCATAGTGCTCTGAGTGCTTCTATCGCTAAGCCCTTTGATAATGCCGCGATAGCTAAGTATTCTACTTCGGGGTGGGTTATGGCTGGGGCGTGGTTTAATACTCTAGCACGCATGCAAGGTGGACTTTTCGATATGGTCAATTCTACTTTTTCTGTTGAATTGTCGCCTCCGCAATTAAGCTCTGGCGGGTTCTCGGGCTGGGTCTCTCAGAAGACGGGGTTGTTTGACTCTGGAAAGATTCGCACAAATGATCAAACAGTGTCCGAGTATGTGACTAAGTTTGCTTCTATTGTTGATTCTGCCAACAAAAATGATGTGACAGCGTTAGCAGCGACAGGTTCCAGCGCTGATTCCAACCCAGCTTTAGGAACAGTGTCCTCTTTATTTTTTAAAGGACTTGATTTTGCCGGTAGGCAAATAGAGTTATGGGATAAAAATGGAATTATTCTGCAGGCGGGGAATAACGCCAATCCCTTTTCTGAGGTTGCTTCTTTCGGGTATAAGCTCTTTTCGTATGCTATGAATCTTATGACTGTGGCAGGCATGGGAACAATGGCATCAGCGGCGACAGGTGCAGTTTTAGGGTCTGTTGCAGCAGGTGGGGTATCGGGGGGGCTTGCGCTTCCCGCAGGTGGAATTGCTGGAGCGTTTATCGGTGCAGGTATTGCCAACATCGCAGGCGGTCTTTTGGGGGTTGCCTTTACAATAGCGGGGGCGATGGCGGCTGCTGGCATTATGATGGGGTTTTATGTTCCCTTATTGCCTTTTATTCGCTTTTTCTTTCATGTGTTGTCGTGGCTGATTTCTGTTTTTGAAGCTGTTGTTTCAGCCCCCTTATTTGCGCTGGCTCATCTCACGCCTTATGGCGATGGGTTGCCGGGGGGGGTGGCGCAAAAAGGGTACTTTTTTATTCTCAGTATATTCTTGCGTCCTGTTTTGACCGTTTTTGGTCTTATAGCGGGCATGTTAATGTTCTTTGTGGCCATTAACTTTCTTAACTTATCTTTTAGTGTTGCTTCCGCTAGTGTTGGCGCGTTTGAAGGTGGTTTTGCCGTTCTTTCTAAAATCATCTTTTGTTTGATGTACTGTGTGTTGGTTTATATTTGCGCCAATAACTGTTTCAAAACTGTTGGTTACTTTGCGGAACATGGCATGAACTGGATGAATGCTCAAGGCTCCATGGGCGTTGGCATGGGCGATAGGGGCATGGTAGAAAAAGTTATGGGGGCTGGAACAGCTTACCTTGGTCATAAAACGGGGGAAATGGTTCAGTCTGCCAGTAAGGCCGGTGGTCAAGCGATTGGAGACCCCATGGCTAAGAAAATCGGGCATGCATCTTCTCATAATTTAAAGAACAAAGATGATGCGATTTTGGCGGAGAAAGAACATGCGGCGGGAGAAGTCGCAGAACAGCGTCATGGAGAAATACGAGACGCAATCACAAATTTGGGACAAAATAATTCACTCAACGGACCAAGCGGTAGTGGAGGCAGCGCTTTGGGTGGTGGTCAAAATAATCCACCCATCGGACCAAGAGGTAGTGGCGGCGGTGGCAGCGGCGGTAATTTAGGCGGTGGCGGCAACTTAGCTGGTGGTCAAGGCTCTCCATCCATCGGACGAACGAGCCCAAGCGGTGGCGGACGTTCCGATGGCGATGTAAAACGCTTGGTGACTGATAAAGATGGGGGAGACGATAGAAAGTAAGCCTCTTTACACACGCTTTCTTTCTCTCTCACCCAACCCCTGTTGACCCGAACCCCCCTGTGCCTCGGCTGGTCGGGGGGAGGGCGGCGGCGGGCTCCCATTCCTTTTCCGTCACTCCCGCGCAAGCGCGAGTCCCGTTTTCTTTTTTTTAAACAAACGGGATGCCCGCTTTCGCGGGCATGACGCGGTCTGTTAGGGCGGGATATAAACTGAAAAACCCCCCTCTCACCCCACGCCCGTTGACCCAAAGCCCCCAGTGCCTCGGCTGGTCGGGGGGAGGGCGGCGGCGGGCTCCCACATGATCCTTGTATAGGCCGCGATCACCATTTGCGCGATGCGCATACCGCGTGTGACGGTAAAAGGCTCGCTGCCCAGATTGGCCAAGATGATCTGCACCTCGCCCCTGTAATCGGCGTCAATCGTTCCCGGACTATTCAAAACGCTCAGCCCGTTTTTCAGGGCGAGGCCAGAGCGCGGCCTTATCTGCGCCTCAAACCCTTCTGGCAGCGCGATGGAAAGCCCCGTGGGGATAAGCTTGCGCTCACCCGCTTGCAGCGTGATGGGCGCGTCCTGCCCCACCGCCGCGCATAGGTCCATGCCCGCCGCGTGCTCGGTGGCATAGGCGGGGAGGTCAAGCCCCTGTGCGTGCGGCAGGGCGGTGATGGCGACGGTGACGGTGGTCATGGGGGTGTTCCTAGGGGTTAGAGATCAGAGTTCAGAGTTCAGAGTTCAGAGTTCAGAGTTCAGAGTTCAGAGAAAGTCGTCGGAGAGTCTTATTTCTTCCCTTCCTTCACAATCGCGTCGACCAGCTTTTGGGCGAGGGCGGTTTTGGAAAGGGTTGGCCATGGCTCGGCGGTCACTGTGCCTTTGGCCGTGTGCTTTAAAAGCGTCACGCTGTTCTCCTCGGCCCCAAAGCCTTTGCCGCCGCCAACCTGATTGGCGAGGATCCAGTCGCAGCCTTTACGCGCAAACTTGGCCTTGGCGTTGTCGATCACATCATCTGTCTCTGCTGCAAAGCCGATCACCAGACGGGGGCGGCTCTCGCCCTTTTGTGACAGCGTGGCAAGGATATCGGGATTTTCTGTCATCATGAGTGTGGGGGCGGCGTGAGCGCTTTCTTTTTTCATTTTCGAGCGTGATTGTGCCTTTGGCCGCCAATCGGCAACAGCGGCAGCGCACACCGCGATATCACAGGGCAGGGCGGCCTTGCATGCCGCCAGCATCTCTTGCGCCGTTTCAATGTGGATCACGCGCAGGCCTTGCGGATCGGGCAGGGCTGTCGGGCCTGTCACCAACGTGACATCGGCTCCCGCTGTTGCCAGCGCAGCGGCAATCGCGTGCCCCTGCTTGCCAGAGGAGCGGTTGCCGATAAAACGCACGGGGTCAATCGGCTCAAACGTCGGGCCGCTGGTGACAAGGGCGCGCTGACCTTGCAGCGGCGCGTTCTGCGCGAAAAAGCTTTCGATAGACGACAGGATCGCGTCCGGCTCGCTCATGCGGCCTGCGCCTTCCTCACCGCACGCCAGCGCACCGCTCGCGGGGCCGACTTGCACAATGCCGCGAGAGGCCAGCGTTTTGATATTCGCCTGCGTGGCGGGATGCGCCCACATCCGCGCGTTCATCGCGGGCGCGATCATCACGGGCTTATCCGTTGCCAGCAAAACGGCGGCGGCCAGACTATCCGCTAGGCCATGCGCCATCTTGGCGATCATGTTGGCCGAGGCGGGCGCGACAACAATCAAATCCGCCTCACGCGACAGGCGGATATGGCCGAACTGCTTCTCATCTTCGGCATTAAAAAGCTGCGTAAGTGTTGTCTCTCCCGATAACGCTGCGACGGCAAGCGGCGTGATAAATTCCGCGCCGCCGCTGGTCAGGATGCAGCGCACCTGCGCCCCGCGCTCCTTCAGGCGGCGGATAAGGTCAAGGCTTTTATACGCGGCGATCCCGCCAGAGATGATCAAGAGGATGCGGCGATGGGAAAGAGAGGACGGCAGGGAAGGTGTGTCGTCTTCAGTTGAACACTTCTTGCGCATAGGCCCCCCAGAAGTCTGATTTTTGCATGTAACCTTTTACCGAGCCAAATTGCACTTTGCACCATGCGGGCTGGCAGGATTTGATGATCCCGATGGCATTGGATTCAACCGTGGCCACGATAGCCGAGTCATAAGAGTCGCTGTCATAAAGTTTTTTCTCTTTTTGCGTGACGATGGCTGTTCGTTTGCCTGTCAGGGCGTTTTTGTGAACCCAGCCTTCCGACCCTTCCCAATCGCGAATGCGCCGCCAAATATCGAACTCGCCTGTGATTTCGACGGGAAGGCCCTCCGTACGGTACACCCATTCAATCGGATAGCGTGTCCCTGGCCCTGTGCGCAGGTTGACGTCATCTATGTGAAGAGAGGCAAAGCGCGGCAGCGGTAACCCTGTGCTGGACGCGGGCGTTTGCTCTCCTTCCGGCTGTGCATAGGCCGCATGGGCCATCGTGGTCAGGCAGAGGATAAGGAACAGGGAGAATTTGGAGAACGTCATTTTTCTCATGTGGGGTTTAAACGGGTTCTTTTTAAGGCAAAAGGGCAGCCTTTGTCTTTCCCTTTCTTTTTACAACAGGAGACGGAAGAATCATACCACTGTAAGCACATCCTTAATCATTTTTTGTTTGAAATAAGGTTGACTGGTTAATGCCTTCCCCTTTTTCAAAGGATCCCCGTGCGCGATTCTAGATTTTTATCGTATCGCTTTCTTTTCCTTTTGGTTCTCCCGCAGCTTGTGGCGTTGGGGCTGTTTGGCTATTGGGAATATGAAAAAAACATCAGTGGGCTTCTTATCCTATTAATTTTGATCGGCAACTTTGCTCTTGTTGTTGCTCTTTCGGATGCCCTGTATCAGCAGAAACAATCTATTGCGCGCACGCGTGCGGCGGAAAAGAACAACGCGCTGTTTGCCGCCGCGCTGCAAAGCACACGCATGGGGGTTTTGATCCGCGATATGGTAAGGGCAGACATGCCCATCGTTTTTGTGAACGAGGCCTTTACCAAAATGACGGGCTACACGCTTGAAGAGGTTTGTGACAAAAAGCCTGGGTTTCTTTTTGGTTGGAATACGGATCTTTCTTCTCAGAGCGCGTTTGATCGTGCGATGGGGGCGCATGAAACGGCGGCCTTAGAGTTGCTACTTTATCGCAAAGACGGCTCCCCATTTTGGACAGAGTGGAACCTAAGCCCGTTTTTGGATAAAGAGGGACGGGCAGGCTATTACGTTAGCCTTTTTACCGACATCTCGGCGATCAAGCAAACGCAAGAGGATTTAATTCAGGCCAAGGCGATGGCCGAGCAAGCGAGTGCGGTTAAAACAAGCTTTCTGGCGATGATGAGCCATGAAATACGGACGCCGCTCAATGGGATATTGGGTGTTCTTAAACTTTTAAAAGACACCTCCTTGGATAAGGAACAGCGGTATCTGGTTTCGATGGCCAATACGTCCAGTTCGGTTTTGCATGGCATTATCAACGATATTTTGGACTATGCGAAAATGGAGGCAGGAAAGATCGATATCGTTCCTGAGCCTCTTTCCCTTAGTGCGCTTTTGGAAGAGATCACGGCGTTTAGCCAAGCGCTGTTAGGGAAAAAGAAGATTACGTTAGAGGCATCTTGCGCCCCCGATGTTGCGCCGAAGGTTATCGGGGATGGCGGGCGGCTGCGCCAGCTTCTTTTGAATCTGACGTCTAATGCCATTAAGTTCACGGATGAGGGCCGCGTGACGTTGCGTATCGTGGCGATGATGCCGCAAGAGGTGGACGGCAAGGAAGGGCAGCTTTTGCGGTTTGAAGTTCAGGATTCGGGAATGGGCATCAGTTTGTTGGATCAACAAAAACTGTTTCAAGAATTCAGCCAGATTGAAAGAACTTATACGCGCCGCTTCGGGGGCACGGGCCTTGGCCTTGCTATTTGTCGCCGCCTTGTCACGCTGATGAAGGGCGAAATTGGTGTAGAAAGCCAAGAGGGGAAGGGGAGCAAATTCTGGTTTATGCTCCCGCTTCAAATTGCGCAAAATGATGAAGGTTGCTCAGCGGTAACGGTCTCGGAGATTCACCAGCCTGTCATAAGCAATCCCACACGGGAATATAGGGTTTTGTTGGTTGAGGATAATGAGATTAATTGTCTGATCGCCAGTCGTTATTTGCAAAAGATAGGCTTGATGGTTGAGGAAGCCCATAATGGGCTACAAGCCGTCGAAAAGGCCAAGGAAAAGGATTATGATTTGATCCTTATGGATGTCTCTATGCCCATTATGGATGGGCTAGAGTCGACGCGCCAAATTCGCGCCTTGGGTGGGCATAACGAAAAAGTCCCTATCGTGGCGCTCACGGCGCACGCCATGGATGGTGACCGCGAGATGTGCATGGCGGCAGGCATGGATGATTACCTGAATAAGCCGCTTGAGTGTCGTCGCTTTCATGCCGTGATTGAGCGTTGGTTATCGTTTGGGGGCGCGTGCGCAGAGGAAAAGGCGCACGCCGCCCCTGTGCCGTCTTCGATGTCCTCAGATCAATCGCCTTTGCCCAAAACAGGACAGGTGGCGGAAGCCGTTCTTTTTGACCCTAAGGTTCTTGAGCGTATGAAACACGATTTGGGCGGAGAGGCCGTAGGCGTGGTAACCGAGACCTTCCTCAATGACTCTGCAAAGCGCATTCTTCTTTTTAAAGAGCAGGATCAGGGGCTTATTCAGGAGACCGCCCATACGCTGAAAAGTTGCAGTGCCAGCTGTGGTCTTCTGCGCCTTAGCCAATTGATGGCGGATTTGGAAAAAGCCGCCAAGAATCAAGAGGAAGAAAAACTTCAAACCCTTTTGCCCTTCGTGGCGGATATCTATGCGCTGTCGCGCTCTCGGCTTGAAAAAGAGCGCGAGCATTTCATGGAGTAAGGCTTTTTCCTGACCCAAGAAGGGTTTGGCGTTTATAAAGTTTTTATGATAAAAAGGGTTCTCCCTTACTGGGGGAGAGATTCGTTTTTTAGCCTACCTTATACCAACGACCATAAATACTGACTCTTATGGAAAGCTTTTTCCTTTAGCGTCATACCGGCGAAAGCCGGTATCCAGTCGCGCCGTGTCCACGGCGCATAAGAGAGTCTTATGCCGCGCAGACGCGCGGCGCTGGATCCCGCTTTTCAGCGGGATGACGAAAGGGGGTTTGTCCGTCCATGTGTCATTAAGTATAGCTGTTGGTATTACACGACCTTTCCCCGCGTTTTCCCCCCTCTTGCTTCTGGCTGTGGTTTGCATGTTTTCAGATATAACGCTCACGCTTTATGAAATGCCGGATACCCAAGACGGCGTTATTCATCTTGACCCCTCGGACATGCGCGCTTTGGGCGTTGCGGTTGGCGATTTGATTGGGGTTGAAGGGGGGCATCTTGGCCATCTTTTGGTAAAGGCGGCTTTTCTGGGCGATCATAATCAGCGTTTAGCACGCGTTAGCTCCCTTACGGCTCGTAATCTTGGCTCCCTTTCGGGGCAAAAAGTGCGCCTGTTGCCAGAGCGCGTGAAGCTGCCGGTGGCCGAGCGCGTCATGCTTCAAGCGCAGGACGGCATCGACCAAGTTCATTTGATCGCTCGCGAAAAGCAGTTGGTCAATCATTGCATGAAACGCGCCGTAAGGGCGGATGACGAGCTGCTTTTTCCCACGCTGGATCGCTTTCCTTTGCGTGCCAAAGTGGCGGGTGTTGTGCCCTCTGATGCCGCTCAAATCGGTAGCAGTACCGTTTTTGCCGTAATGCCCGATACAGCATCGGGGGATCAGGCGTTGCCTTCCCTTGGGGGCTTGCGCGAAGTCTATCGAACCTGCCAGAAACTCACCCAAGCGCGCTTTTCGCAGGGCGTGGCGCATACGGCGCGTTCCCTCTTGCTGATGGGGCCGGAAGGCTGCGGTAAGGCCAAGCTGGTTGAGCGTCTCGCCAAGGAAAGCAAGGTAGCTTTTTATGGCCTTGATGCCTATCACCTGATCAATCAGTGGATCGAGCGGGGTACGGTGGGGCTTGAGGAAAAACTGGCTGACGTTAGCCGAAGCGGCCCCGCTTTTCTGCTTTTGGATCATTTAGAGGCCTTGGCGCAAGGCGAGGGCTCGGCGCTTGCCGGAGCAACCCATGCGTTGGTCGAGCAAATCGGTTCTTTGCTGGATGAGTTGCCGATGAACCCGAATGTTGTTGTCTTTGGCGTGTTGGCGGGAGACCCCAGCCAGATTGCCCGCCTGTCGTCGCATTTTGATTTCCGCCTTCAGGTCGATGCGCCCAACCGCTGGGGGCGGCGCGAGGTTTTGCATTGTGCAACCAAGGGATTTGCGTTGGCGGATGACGTCGATTTGGATGAGCTCGCCACCATTTCCAGTGGGATGACGGCGCGTGATTTAACGTCCTTGGCGCAGGCGGCTTCTTGTCTGGCGACATCGTCCAAGGTTGGAGAGAAAGACTTTACGGCGGCTTATTGTTCCGCGACGCCTTCGGCCAGCAGCGATATTATCTGCGATATTCCTTCGGTTTTGTGGAATGACGTGGCGGGGCTGGACGACATCAAGCAAGTGCTTAGTGAAACTCTGACATGGTCGCTGCATGGGCAAGAGGTGTTCGCGGCAGCGGGCGTTCATCCGCCGCGCTCCATCCTTTTGTCGGGCGGGCAGGGCACGGGCAAGACTTCTCTTGTGCGGGCGCTTGCCGCGCAGCTTCCTATCCATTACGTCGAGATTTCGTGTCCCGCCATGATGGCGCGTGATCAAAAGAACAACACCAACTTTTTGGTTGAGAGTTTTTCTTTGGCGCGGCGCAAGGCTCCTTGCCTTGTTTTCTTCGATAATATCGATGTGCTTTTTGAGCCCGTTGGGGGTGATGCCGACAGGCCGCATCAGCACCCCTTTGTCGCGCAGCTGATGGCCGAGCTGGATGCGCTGCCTCTCCTGTCCGGCGTGGTGGTGGTGGCCGCGACGAACAGGCCGGATCGGTTGACCTCGGAAATGCTGCGGCCGGGGCGGTTTGATTTCGCGATGACGTTGCCGATGCCCGACGGCGCGGTGCGTAAGAAGATATTGCAGATTCATGCCCGTAAATTGCCGCTTTCAGCGGACATTGATTTTGACCAACTGGCCGATAGCACGCAGGGCATGTCCCCCGCTGAAATCGTCGCCTTGTGCAATCGCGTTGGCCTTCTGGCCATCCGGCAGGTTCTTGGCGCGCCCGAAGGAGGGCTTCCTCCCGTTGTTCAGCCCTCGCATTTTGAGCAAGTCCTGCGGGGCCGTAAGGGATAGCTTTTCTAAGAAAGGTGCGGATTAACCATATTTTTTTCTTGTGATATAGTGCTTGGCCGTTGTAGTAAGGGGCAGCATTGTTTTATGAATAAATGGATTTTATAGGAGGCTATATGGCGGAGACGAACAAAAAAGAAAAAATTGACCAACAGGATATTGCCCTGTTGATTCATGACTGGATGCAAAACAAGGCTAACGTTGCGGCGTGGAAAAAACTGACCCACGCTGTTGTTGAGTGCGCTCCCAAGCTGCATACGCTCACTCAAGGAACCAAAAAAAATATGACAGCCTTGACGCATATTTGTCTTGATGCGCTGATATTTGATGACAAAGCAACGTATCGTCATGCCCGTGCTGTTCTCTTGGCGTATATGAAAACGTACGAACTTGCAACGAAGATGTCCGTACACGTTAATACCGTTGAACGGGGCTATAGAATAGTGGCTATGCATTCAGATAGGATGTGGGGGCATGTTCCTCTTGTTCTTATTCCCATGAGCAGACTCGCCTTCTCCTTACAGGCCTTGTCTTTTAAAGGCACTATCGAAGAAAGAGCGGCTTATAGGAGCAAGGTTCAGTGGAATAATGTTCAATCGAGGGACTTAGCGGTCTAATTGTCCTGCCCGCTGGACTTTTACGCGCTAAACCGCTAAAGCCTTTTCCCATGGCCTCATATCAATACATCTACGTCATGAATGGCGTAACCAAGACGTTTTCCAATGGCAAAACGGTCTTGAACAATATCCGTCTCTCTTTTTATCCCGATGCGAAGATTGGCATTCTGGGCCCGAATGGCTCTGGCAAATCCACGCTGATGAAAATCATGGCGGGTCTGGACAAGGATTATAGCGGCGAGGCCTTTGCGGCGGACGGAACCTCCGTCGGCTATCTTGAGCAAGAGCCACAGCTTGACCCCACGATGACGGTTGAGCAAAACGTGCTGGCGGGTCTTGGCGAGACGAAGGCTTTGTTGGATCGCTTTGAGGCTGTTAGCAACCTGCTTGGCGAAGTCGAAGACCCTGATGAGATGCAAAAGCTGCTGGATGAGCAAGGCGAGCTACAGGAAAAGATTGAGGCCGCCGACGCGTGGGACCTTTCGCGCACCGTGGAAATCGCGATGGACGCGCTGCGCTGTCCGCCCGCCGATGCCGATGTGACCAAGCTGTCGGGAGGTGAGCGCCGCCGCGTCGCGTTGTGCCGCCTTTTGCTGTCGAAGCCTGATTTGCTCTTGCTGGATGAGCCGACGAACCATTTGGATGCGGAGTCGATTGCGTGGCTGCAACAGCACCTTGTGGACTACAAGGGCGCGGTGATCCTTGTCACCCATGATCGTTATTTCTTGGATCAAGTCACGGGCTGGATCCTTGAGCTGGATCGCGGCAACGGCATTCCTTATGAGGGCAATTATTCCTCATGGCTGGAGCAAAAACAAAAGCGTCTTGGGCAGGAATCGCGGGATGAGGGCGCGCGGCAGCGCACCTTGGCGCGAGAGCTGGAGTGGATCCGTCAATCGCCTAAGGCTCGCCACGCCAAGAATAAGGCGCGTATTACGGCCTATGATAATCTGCTGACCGAAAACGCCAATAAAGCGCCCGAAACATGCCAGATTGTGATTCCGACGCCGCCGCGTCTGGGACAGTTGGTGGTGGAGACCGAGCATTTACGCAAGGGCTATGGTGATCGCCTGCTGATCGATGATCTGACGTTCACGCTGCCTGCGGGAGGCATTATCGGTATTATCGGCGCGAACGGGGCGGGCAAGTCGACGCTGTTCCGCATGATCGTGGGGCAGGAACAGCCCGATGGAGGGACAATCAAAGTGGGCGATACGGTCAAGCTTGGCTACGTTGACCAAAGCCGCGACAGCCTACATGCTGACAAGAACGTGTGGGAGGAAATCTCGGACGGCGCGGACGTGATCGATCTGGGGAAGCGCACAGTGGCCAGCCGCGCCTATACGGCGGCGTTCGGCTTTAAGGGCCCCGACCAGCAGAAAAAGGTCGGCACGCTATCGGGCGGTGAGCGCAACCGCGTCCATATGGCCAAGATGCTGAAGTCCGGCGCGAACACGCTGCTGCTTGATGAGCCGAGTAACGATCTGGATATCGAAACCTTGCGCGCGCTGGAAGATGCGCTGGTTGATTTTCCCGGTTGCATCGTGGTGATCAGCCATGATCGCTGGTTCCTTGATCGCATCGCGACGCATATCCTTGCCTTTGAGGGCGATAGCCAAGTCGTCTGGTTTGAAGGCAATTATCAGGATTACGAAGTCGACCGCCACCGCCGCCTTGGAACCGATGCCGACCAACCTCACCGGATCAAATACAAACCGCTGGCGAGGTAGGGAACGATGACTCTCTCCATCCTCGCCCTCGGCTTGCTTGCCAACATCATGTCGATGGTGTTGTACCTGCGAGGCATGGTGAAAGGGGATGCAAGACCAAGCCGCGTGACGAATTTTGCGTGGGCGCTGGAAGGCGGCATCGCCTTGGCCGCGTCGTGGTCGGATGGTGTGCGGTGGGGATTGCTGCCCGTTATGGTTGCCTTTGTGGGTCCGTTTTCGGTTCTGTGCCTTTCCTACAGCCTCAAACAAGCGGCGTGGAAGACATCGCCTTTCGATTTCGTGTGCGGCGTTTTAGCTGTGATCGGCCTTATTCTTTGGAAAGTAACGGGTAATCCCAACCTTGCCATTCTGTTCTCTATCTTTGCTGGAACGACGGCGGCCTTTCCGACGATAATTAAATCTTGGCGTCATCCTGATACGGAAATTGCTGCTGGCTACTTATTGCCAGTGATTGGTTATGCGACTAGTTTTGTGGCGCTAGAGCGCTATAGTTTCTCGGAGATAGCCTATCCCGCCTATTGCGTTGCGATTTGCGCTTTGATTGCTGGACTTATCATTGTTGGTCGTTGCCGCCACCGCCGCCTTGGAACCGACGCCGACCAACCTCACCGGATCAAATACAAACCGCTGGAGAGGTAGCCTTTATGGAAACGCAAGCGCTCGTTATTATCGGCACAATCGTTCATTTGTTCGGCTCTATGGCCTATGTGCGAGATACATATTTGGGGCGATCGCAGCCCAATCGCGTTAGTTTTTTCTTATGGGCGTTTGCGCCGTTTATCGGTGTCGCGGCGGCCTTGGCGCAGGGCGTAACGTGGGCGGTCTTTCCGGTCTTTCTGGCTGGCTTCGGCCCTTGTATGATTTTTATGGCATCCTTTCATAATAAGAATGCAGCGTGGAAGCTTGGAAAGTTCGACTGGGTCTGCGGCGCATTGTCCCTTGCTGCGCTTGTTTTGTGGGCGATTACAAAGAACCCGAATATCGCGATCTTGTTTGCGATCCTGAGCGATGGCGCAGCGGCTTTGCCAACAATTAAGAAAAGCTGGACGCATCCGGAGAGCGAAACAATCTGGGTTTATCTTGGCGCCTCTTTTTCTTCGTCAACCGGCTTATATCTTGCCAAAGATATGTCCTTTGCCGAGATAGCGTTTCCGTCTTACCTCATCATGCTTTGTGGTTTGATTGCCTCCCTGATCCTTATAGGTAAATGGCGCAACGCCCGCCGCATCCGCGTAGCGTAGGACTAAATGGGTTCCTGCTGGAGAGGCGGGGGCAGAGCCCTGATTCTTAATAATCTCTCCTTGTTGAGGCGGATTAATAAAGTTAACGGGCTAGAGCGTTTTTCGGATAGGTTGGTGCTTTTTTTGCCGTCGGAAAACGCTCTAACATTTTGTTTGTCGAGCAGATTCACGCGAACTTTTGGCGGTTAAACCCGCCAACCGTTCGCGATCTGCTCTAGGCAAGCAAATGACTTGTTGACATCGCGGCGAGAATCCGGCAAAAACGCGCTTCCACGGGTCGCCCATCTTGGATGACGCGACCTGATTGTTGTTAACATACAGAAATGGCTGGTAAAAGATGTTCGCAGTCGTAAAGACCGGCGGCAAACAATATAAAGTTGCCCAAGGTGATACATTTCAAGTCGAAAAGCTGGACGCCGAAGCTGGCAAATCCATCGATTTGAACGAAGTTTTGATGCTTTGTGATAATGGCAAGGTAACGATGGGGGCTCCCTTTGTTGCTGGCGCGTCCGTCACGGCGGAAGTCGTCGCGCAAGAGCGCACGGGCAAGCTGATTATCTTCAAGAAGAAGCGTCGCCAAAACTATCGTCGCAAGTTCAACCATCGCCAAAGCTTCACCGTGCTTAAAGTCACGGCGATCAAAGCCAAGTAAGGCGCGAAGTAAGGTTTCGGATTAAGGGAGAAAAACTATGGCACATAAAAAAGCAGGCGGTTCCTCACGCAATGGTCGCGATACCGCTGGCCGTCGTCTTGGCGTGAAGTTGTCGGGTGGTCAGGCCGCGCAAGCGGGCGCGATCATCATTCGTCAGCGCGGCACGACCTATCACCCCGGAACGAACGTTGGCATCGGCAAGGATCACACGATCTTTGCGAAGGTCGATGGTCGTGTGGCTTTCCGTGAAATCAAAGACCGGATGTATGTTTCGGTTGTTACGGACGCTGCGTAAGTAGCGTTCAGGGATCAGAGTTCAGGGGTCAGGGGGTGAATGCCTTCTGCCCCTTTCTCTTTTTTTATAGATTTTATTTTTATTGATAAGATGTATCATCAAGCCTTTGCTCCCTGACCCCTGACCCCTGACCCCTGACCCCTGACCCCTGAACTCGGCCCCCTGAACTCTGACCCCTGAACCCTAGAATGAAATTTCTTGATCAAGCGAAAGTCTCTTTAAAAAGCGGGAACGGCGGCGCCGGTTGCCTGAGCTTTCGTCGTGAGAAATACATCGAATATGGCGGCCCCGATGGCGGCAACGGCGGCAAGGGCGGCTCTATTATTTTTGAGGCGGCGGACAACCTCAACACGCTGATCGACTATCGCTATCAACAGCATTATGTGGCCAAGAATGGCCGACCGGGTGCGGGGCGCAACATGACGGGCGCGGATGGCCCCGACATGATCTTGCGCGTGCCTGTGGGAACGCAAGTGCTGGCTGAGGACAAAGAAACCGTCTTGTTGGACTTGACCTTAAAAGGTCAGCAGGTCGTCTTTTTAAAGGGCGGCGATGGTGGCTTTGGCAATTTGTATTTTAAATCGGCGACGAACCAAGCGCCTCGCCGCACCATTCCCGGATGGCCGGGGCAAGAGCGCGATGTCTGGCTGCGCCTGAAGTTGATCGCCGATGCGGGGCTGATAGGATTGCCGAACGCCGGTAAATCGACGTTCTTGGCGGCCTGTACGCAGGCTAAGCCGAAAATTGCCAATTATCCTTTCACGACGCTCTCGCCTAACCTTGGCGTCGTGCGTATCGGTGCGAAGAACAGCAAGCGTGATTCCGGCGTTGATTTTGTCATTGCGGATATTCCGGGCCTTATCGAAGGCGCGCATGAGGGGCAGGGCCTCGGCGACCGCTTCCTTGGCCATGTGGAGCGCACCCGCGTGATGCTGCATCTGATCGATGGCACGGATGAGGACGTTGTGGCGAACTATAAGACCATCCGCGCCGAGCTGAAGGCTTACGGCCACAATTTGGGCCGCAAGGCCGAGATCATCGCGCTGAATAAGGCCGATGCGCTGACCCCCGCCGAGGTGAAAAAGAAAGTCGCCGCGCTGAAAAGGGCGAGCCGCAAGGACGTTTACGTTATCTCTGCCGTTGCCCGCACCGGCGTGGATGAGGTTTTGCAGCTGATGGCCAAGAAGATCCATAAAAGTTAGCATTCAGGATTCAGTATTTAGGATTTAGGATTCAGGATTCAGGGTGGGATTGCATCACCCTTTTTCCTCAGCGTCATTGCGAGGAGGCCTCTTGGCCGACGTGGCAATCCAGCTGCGCCGCGTCTGCGGCGCGGATGACGCAAAAAAGCAAACGAAGGCCTTTTCTTTCCTTTTTTGACTCATGCGCTCGCTATCGCTCGCCGCCCGCCTTCGCGCATCCGCGCTTCGGCGCGGCGAGCTGGATCGCCACGCGCCTACGGCGCTCGCGATGACGGAATGGGGGCAATGGCAGAAAGGGCTGTTCTTTCGCCCCTTCAATCGGAAAAGCCTGCCACTTTTCCCCTTTATCCTATCCCCATCACGCGGTAGACTCCTGTTAACCCAAGGGAGTCACCTTTATGCGCGTTTTGCGTCGAAAAATGATGGAAGAGCAAGAGGAACAAGACGTCCTCCTTCGCATGGACGATGCGTGCAAGGGCGTTCGGGTTCTGGGCGCGTTTAACGGGCGCGGCCTTTGGACGCTCACGGTCAAAGAAATTGCGCGGTTCATGAAAATCTGGCCGCAGACGATCCTTGCGCCGCTTGTCATGACGTTTTTGTTTTATGCCGTGTTTGCGGTGGGCATGGGCGGCAATGCACGGATGATTGATGGCGTTCCGTTCCTTACCTTTGCCATTCCGGGTCTGATCATGATGGCGATGGCGCAAAGCGCCTTTATGACACCATCCAGCTCGATGATTATCTCTAAGCTTCAAGGCAACATTGTCGATATTCTAATGCCGCCTTTGTCGGCGCTAGAGCTAACGCTGGCCTACACCATCAGCGGCGTCGTGCGCGGCTTGCTTGTTGGCGGGCTGGGGCTGGGCGCATTTATGGCGCTGCCGGCGGTTATGCCTCACCATATCGGGGCCGTTATTTTCTTTGCTGTGGCGGGATCGCTGATGCTCTCACTCATGGGGCTTTTGACGGGGATTTTGGGCGACAAGTTCGATCATCTGGGCGCGGCGCAAAGCTTTTTCATTACGCCCGCCACGTTTTTGTCGGGCACGTTCTTTTCCGCAAGCCAGCTGCCCCCCGCATGGCGCGGCGTGCTATATCTCAACCCGTTCTTTTACATGATCGATGGTTTTCGCTATGGTTTTACGGGATCTTCCGAAGCCATGTTGCTGGCGTCGGGTGGGATGCTCGCGATCATTTCACTGGTTCTGTTCACGTTGGCCTATTGGCTTTTTGCCCATGGCACGCGTCTTAAAACTTGAGGGGAAAAGGAAAGCACGATGAAACGCACACTCCCGACTTTGATGATGGCTTGTCTGACTCTTGCGGCATGCGCCACGGATAAGGACGCGCCCGTCAAGCCTAAGCCTTTGTGTCCCCAAGTCGCCATCGTGCGCGCGCTTGAGAAGGTGGAGGATTACGGGCAGGAAGCGATCGATCCCACAACGCTTGTGGCGGTGGCTGTGATGCAAAAGGTGGACGGATCGTGCGCCTATGGCGAGAAGGGCGTGGACGTGACGTTTGACTTGTCGATGGCGGCGCAAAAGGGGCCGCGCCTTGGCGGCAACAAAGTCAGCTTTCCGTTCTTTGTCTCGGTCGTGAGTGCCGAGGACAAAGTGCTGGCCAAGGATATGATGACGGCGGAATTTTCGTTTGAGGGTGATGGAAAAGCCGTGACGCTTGACCAGCCCTTGCATATTTTCCTGCCGCTGGCGAAGGGCGAGGACGCGGCCAACATCCGCGTGCTGACGGGCTTT
This sequence comes from Bdellovibrionales bacterium, assembly GCA_041662785.1. Taxonomy (NCBI): domain Bacteria; kingdom Pseudomonadati; phylum Bdellovibrionota; class Bdellovibrionia; order Bdellovibrionales; species Bdellovibrionales bacterium. The sequence goes on from JBAZRW010000006.1 coordinate 56,709, forward strand.
CAGTTGACTGAGGCTCAGGCCAAGGCGCTGGAGAAATAAAACTCTAGCCTTCCGTTACGCCGCTCGCTTTGGCAAAACAGCTGCCGCGTTCGGCATAGTCTTTGAACAGGCCGTAGCTAGGCGCGGCGGGGGAGAGCAGGACGACGCCCCCCACATTGGTATGGGCGCGGGCGAAGGCGATGGCTTCCTCCATCGATGCGGCGAGGGCGATGGTTTTCGCGTCGCTCTCTTCCAGCGCTTTTAAAATTCTCTCGCCGCTTGGCCCCATGCACACGATGGCGGTGTTCGGACGGCGCAGGACGTAATCGACAAGTGGCGCGTAATCGATGCCGCGATCAAACCCGCCCGCAATCAACGTAAGGGGACGACCCGCATACGCCTCCATCGCAGCGATGGAAGCATGCGGTGTCGTGGACAGGCTATCATTCACATAGAGAAGGCCATCCTTTTCGCCCAGTTCTTGCTGACGGTGGGGAAGGCCTTGAAAACTTTTCATAGCCTCCAGCGCCGCGCTGATGTCTTGGCCAAGGGCGCGAAGAACGCTCAGAACCGCACACACGTTGGCAAGGTTATGCGCACGCGTGAGGTAGCCGTTATCAAGGGCGGGTAGAGGTTTCTCGCCGTCATAAAGGCGCGTCCCTTGCGCGTGAAAGCCTTGCGCCTCCGCAAACAATTGCGAGGGGGTAAGGTCAAGGCCGCACGCTTGCGCGGCTTCGACGACTTGCGGCGAGGCGATGGTCACGCGGCTTTGCTTCAGCAGATTAAGCTTATCCGCATAGTAGCGTGTCACATGGCCATGCCAGTCGAGATGTTCGGGATACAGCGCGGTGACGACACCGATGTCGCAGCCTTCGTTTAAGGTGGCCGCTTGATAGCTAGAGATTTCGATAATCGCGATGTCGATTTCATTAAGGTCGATGGCGGTGACGGGCGTGCCGATGTTGCCCGCCAAAGCAATCCTTTTGCCGTTGTTCTCGCGCAAAACATGCGCCAAAAGCGCAGCGGTGGTGCTTTTGCCCTTGCTGCCCGTAATGCCGACAACGGTGGCTGTATGAGGCTCCGCCAGCCACAGGTTTAAAAGCGAGGTGACGGGCGTTTTCGTGGCCAGCAGGGCGTGGATCTCTGGCCTATAGAGGCTGACCCCTGGTGATTTGATAAGGACATCCGCTTGCGCCAAAGCTTTCCCTTTTTCCTCGCCTTGGGCATCATCAACAAAAACCAAAGAGGATGGCGCGGCGCGATCATGGATAAAGGCTGCCGCGGCGCGGCCTTCCATGCCAGTGCCCCAGATGACAACGCGTTTTCCGGTGAGGTCATGCGCCCGCATGGATCACCTCATCATACGGCGGGGGCAGGGCGCTGCCTTCCTGCGGCAGGAAAAGCGCCTGATAGGCGGCCTCGCTAAAAGCCGGAAGGCGCGGAGCCAGCGCCCGCACGACGCTATCGTTTTTCCAAGAGTCCTGCTGCGCTAAAAAGGCCAGCAGGAGCGCGCTTTCTTGCACCGTGCCCACGCACTCAAATGGCTTGTGCGCGTCGTGGCCGCACAGCGCGGCGAAGCCGTCCGTCTGCGTCTCATCATCCAGCATGTTCGCGCCAAAGATGCCCAGCAGTCTTTCCTTATCCATAAAGTTGGCGAGCGCCAGAAACACAAAGCGGCACTTGGGGCAGGCGCAGCACCAATGCGAGGCGCGGGTGGCCGCGTCTTGGCGGAAGGAGGCGTTGCAGCTTCTGAAAACGTGGTCATAGGCTTCGCTTCGCGCAAAGCGCCTTGCAATCGCGGCCTCGGTCAGGGGGCGCAGCAGTGAAAAATAGCGCAAGCTTGGCGTGATATGGGCGTGGGCATAGGCGGCGAGGTCTTTTTCAAACGCGAAGGATTTGCTGTACTGATGATTGATTTCCTGCCCGTCGTGGGTCAAATTCGGCGCGTCGGCGGAATGCTCGTTCGACATAACGACCGCGTCCATGCCGTTCATGATGGCGGTCGCCATCGCGATAGCGGACAGGATCGCGGTGATGGGAACATGGCCATTGAACGCGCCGTTTTTGTTGGCCTCTAGCAGCGCGGGGGAAAGCGTGCGCGTGACCTTGATAAAGGGCAGTCCCGACACTGCAATCGTCTCGCGGATGGGGGCGGGCAGCGGCGCATCGGGGCCCAGCGCGAACAGAACAGGCGTGAAGCCTTTGGCTTTCAGCGCCTCTATCGTCACGATGGAATCCTTGCCGCCACCAACGGGGACAAGCGGGCGGGCATTCAGGGCGACGGGGCGAGCGATAGGCGGATCAAGGACTTCGGCAGCCATTTTGATCTTATCCTTTAGGCTCAGCCCATTGCGATAGGCAAACTCGCCAAGGCCATGCCGGTAAACCTTTTCGATAAAGCTGGCCGTGTTGGGATCAAGCGCGAAGGCGCGGCAAAGCAAGCGTTCCGGCACAGTGGCCTTGTAATAGCTGACACCCGCCAAAAGGAAGATAAGGCGAAAACACGAGTCCAAGGCGGCGCTGGTGGCCTCATCCAGCGGCGCGGCGGGGGGCGGAAAGGCGATGGTTTCCTTAAACGCCAAGCCATTTTCATAGGCGTAGCCAAGCGTCAGCACGCCGCTTTCGCGGTCGTACGCATAGCTCTCAAAGATAAACGCGCCTGCTTCCATGGATCATCCCGTCCTGTATCCTCGCACCGTAAGCCATAGGCGCTGGGCTGGCAAGGTGGGGGTTGCAGAGATTAAAGCGTTTTACCCAACATCTTGGCGTTGAATTGTCGCAGTGGCCATGTAGGGTCTTGGGGGGCGCTCTGTCTTTAAAAGGTCGGGGCATACATTTGTGACCGCATCGATAATTATTTCCCGAGAATAGCGGTACAGACCGTCTGAGAGAGGAATTGATTCTACATAGTCAAGGACGATGGGAGCATCTTGCGGGCGTTTTGTAAGAACGAGTTCAAGCGTGTACTGACCCTTTTCTAAAGACTCTTCGGTGGGGAGCGCCAAAACGCCACGCGCTATTTTAAGGGTCCAACCCTCATCAAGAGCTTCTGGAACCTTTAAGGCAACAACTCTGAATAGTCTAAGGGAGTTTACAAAGGGGGCTTTTGTTGACAGGCAGTGTGTGGTTTCGTTAAGGACTGCTTTTGCGGCGCTCAAACGATCAGTGCGGCTGTATTCCGTGTTGCCAAGAAATGCCCGTAGAAAATCCACGGCGCTGTTGGCAATCCCATAGTCCCAGATGAGGAGAGCCTCTTTTGTCGTTAATTCGACAAGCGTTTGATCCCTTTGTGACCAGATTCGTTCGGGATGATAAGATTGCCCCTTAAGGATGCGCCCAACACCCTTACCCAAACTTGTCGGCGCATATTCAGTCTTTAGCTGCCTGAGAAAAACAACTTTGGTATGGGCGTCCGTCGCTTTTGTATAAGCTTCAATAATGTTTTCTAGGGGTTCACTCAGCTTCTTCATCTCATTCCCTCATCGTACGCAGACTGTTGCTGTGGAGGATATAAAATGAAAGTAAAAGCGTTAAAAGTAAATTATATGGTTAACGGCTTGGGTTGGGTTGAACGCCTCTCTAGCCATCCAGCCGATTCTCTGTTATCTCCATTAAGGTCGTAGTATGGCTTGCTTGGATGAAATTGACCTCATCGTCCTTTTATTCCGTCATGCCCGTGAAAACGGGCATCCCGTTTGTTTATAAAAAGAAAACGGGATCCCCGCCTTCGCGGGGACGACGACAGGTTTTTGAGGGTGATGACAGGTTTCAAGTCGACCTCAACGGTTATTGTTCAAAAAAAGCGCCCCTTTGCGCCAACGAAAAGAGACTGTGCCCATGAAGATCACCCTTGAACGCGCCGCCTTGCTTAAAAGCCTTAGCCACGTCCAAAGCGTCGTGGAGCGGAAAAACACTATTCCCATTCTGGCCAATGTCATGATCCGCGCGAATGGCGATGAGGTTTCCTTTGTCGCGACGGATATGGAAATTGAGGTCAATGAGACGGCCGCCGCCGTTGTGGCCAAGGCTGGCGCAATCACCGCGCCCGCGCACACTCTGTATGAGATCGTGCGTAAGCTGCCTGAGGGCGCTCAGGTTGAGATTAACGCCGTCAGCGCGGGGCAAATCGTTTTGTCCTCTGGCCGCTCGCAGTTCAAGCTGGGCTGCCTGCCTGTCGAGGATTTCCCCAAGATGCCCGACGGCGATCACAAGCACAAGTTTACGCTCTCGTCCGAGGATTTGCGCGGCCTCATCGATCGCACGCGCTTTGCGATTTCGGCAGAGGAAACGCGGTATTATTTGAACGGCATTTATCTGCATGCGACCAAGGCTGACAAGGTTGACGTGCTACGCGCCGTGGCGACCGATGGCCATCGCCTTGCGCGGGTGGAGATGCCCGCGCCGCAAGGAGCCAAAGGCCTTACCGGTATCATCATTCCCCGCAAGACGGTGGGCGAAGTTCGCAAGATGCTGGACGAGGCGACGGGCGCGATTGAGATTGCTTTGTCGGAATCCAAGGTGCGTTTCTCGTTCGACAACATCGTGATCACGTCCAAGCTGATCGACGGCACGTTCCCCGATTATGAGCGCGTTGTGCCCGTGGGCAATGATCGTCTTTTGGACGCCAATGCGCGTTTGTTTGCGGCGGCAGTGGATCGCGTGGCGACTATTTCTTCGGAAAAGTCGCGTGGCGTGAAGCTGGCTCTTTCCGAAGGGCTTCTGGTGATTTCGGCCAGCGCACCGGAAGCGGGCAGCGCAAGCGAAGAGTTGGAAGTCAGTTATGACGGCGCGCCGATGGAGATCGGCTTTAACGCGCGTTATTTGCTGGATATCCTGATGCAGGTTGAGGGCGAGGGCGTGCGCTTCCAGCTGGCCGACTCGGCAGCGCCCGCCATCGTGCAGGATGTGGCCGATGCCAGCGCGTTGTATGTTTTGATGCCGATGCGAGTGTAGAGTTCAGAGTGTAGAGTTCAGAGTTCAGAGTTCAGAGTTCAGAGTTCAGAGTTCAGAGTTCAGAGTTCAGAGTTCAGAGTAAGAGTCGTTGGTTGATATTTTTCCTGTCCGTCATCCGCTGCCTGCCCCGCGAAGCCCAAAGGGCGTAGAGGGGTGCGGGATGACGATAAGGGGAAAGGACAGGAAGAAAACGATAATACCAAACGGCGCATGAAACGACTCGTTGAGTAAGAAACCAAACGGGATTCCCGCTTGCGCGGGAATGACAGGTTTTATGTTTAATTTCATTCCTCTACCGTCATCCCCGCGAAAGCGGGGATCCAGTTTTCTTTTTTCATTAATGGATCATTTCAAAAGGCGGTTGGTATAAGAAACGGTTTTACCGCAATCCCTCCCTGAACTCTGAACTCTGATCTCTGTACTCTGAGCTCTCTCATGCCCCTAAGCCTCTCCTCCCTTTCCCTCACCAACTTTCGCAACCATGGCGAGATGAGGCTAAAGCTTGCGTCCGCGCCTGTCGTGCTGACGGGCATGAATGGCAGTGGCAAGACGAATATCCTTGAGGCGATTAGTTTGCTGGTTCCCGGACGCGGCCTGTGCCGCGCTTCATCCGCCGAGTGGCAAAATCATGATGAGTCCTTGCCATGGGCCGTGGCGGCTGAGGTGAGAACGTCCGAGGGCGATGTGAAGATTGGGACGGGTCGCGATCCCGCCGCGCCTGACAATGGGCGTCGCGTCGTGCATGTCGATGGTCGCGCGGTGAAGGGGCAGCAAGCCTTAGCCGAGCATGTCGCGATGGCGTGGGTGACGCCCGATCTGGATCGCGTGCTGGCCGATGGCTCGGCGGCGCGGCGCAAGCTGTTGGATCGTATGGTGTACAGCTTTGATCCCGCGCATGCGGGGCGCGTCCATCGGTACGAGAAGGCGATGCGCGAGCGCCTGCGCCTGCTCCGCGATGGCGTGGCGGATGCGACGTGGCTGGCGGCGCTAGAGGACACGATGGCGCAAACGGGCGTTTCGATTGCGGCGGCGCGGCTGCATCTGCTGCGGCAATTGCAAAGCGCGATGACTCTGGCGCAAAGCGCTTTTCCGCAGGCGGAGATTACCCTTGTCGGCATGGCCGAGGAAGCCTTGGCCGATCAGCCCGCGCTTTTGGTGGAGGATAAGCTTCGTGCCGCGCTGGCACGCTCGCGGCAGGGCGATGCGCAAAGCGGAACCTGCGCGATTGGCGTGCATCGTAGTGATCTCTTGGTGATCCATCGCGCCCACAACTGCCCTGCCGAGCTATGCTCGACCGGCGAACAAAAGGCACTGCTGGTTGCCATTATGCTGGCCTTTGTTCGCACGCTGACTGTGGCGAGGGGAGGGCATCCGCCGCTGTTCCTTTTGGATGATATTACCGCGCATTTGGATGGCGTGCGCCGCGCCGCGCTGTTTGAGGAAATCCTTGCCCTTCGCGTTCAGGCATGGCTGACGGGGACGGATGAGGCCTTTTTCGACGCGTTTTTGCCCTATGCCCAGCACTTTTCCGTGGAAAAGGGGCGGGTGACGGGCGGATAGCCCCCATGTTTATTGAAAAAACAATTGGTTAGAGAGTTTCGTGGAAAAAACATCATATTCTTGAAAAAATCCCTTGACATGTGGGGACGTTTCTGCTATTGACATTGCCATGCGGAGCTTTGTCCGAAGTTAGTCTTCAGCATTTAGGGAAAGAGGGGGTTGGCTTTTGGGGGCGGCCTCATTAATGTCCTCACCATGACACAAAAAACAATATATCTGGCCTCGGATCATAGGGGCGTAGCGCTTAGAGGGGTTCTGGCCGATTGGTTAAGGAGCCAATCCTATGTCGTGAATGACTTGGGGCCGATGGACACGACGCGCGTGAACGCCTCCGACTTCGCGGTGCGCCTTGCCACGGCGATGCGTGAGGACAAAGAGTGTGTTGGCGTCTTAGTTTGCGGGACGGGGCAGGCGATGGCGATGACGGCCAATCGCTTTGCGCATATCCGTGCCGCTTTGTGCGTGAATGGCTTTATGGCGCGGCTGGCGCGGCAGCACAACGACGCGAACGTCCTTGCGATGGGCGCAGAGCTGGTGGGCGAGGGGCTGGCGCTTGAATGCTTGCAGGTGTTTTTGACGACGGAAGCGTTGAGCGGCGTGTATGCCGCCCGTTGCCGGATGCTGACGGATATGGGCGGTCTTTAGTTTCTTTCGAAAGGAAAACGTGATGAGTGGTTTGAATCCTTCTTTTTTTGCCGAGTCTTTGGAAGCCCATGATCCTGAGCTTTTCGCGTCGATCAAGGGTGAGCTTTCGCGTCAGCAAAACAATATCGAATTGATCGCGTCGGAAAACATTGTCTCGCGTGCGGTGCTGGAAGCTCAAGGCTCTATCCTGACCAACAAATACGCCGAAGGCTATCCCGGTAAGCGTTACTATGGCGGCTGCGAGATGGTCGATATAGCCGAGAGCCTTGCTATTTCACGCGCCTGCAAGCTGTTCGATTGCGCGTTTGCGAATGTGCAGCCTCATTCAGGCGCACAAGCGAATGAGGCCGTGTTCCTCGCGCTGCTTCAACCCGGTGATACGTTTATGGGGCTATCGATGGCCTCGGGTGGGCATCTTACGCATGGCGCATCGGTGAGCATGTCGGGCAAGTGGTTCAAGGCCGTTCCCTATGGCGTTCGCGCCGAGGATGGCCTTATCGATATGGATGAAGTTGAGCGTCTGGCGCGGGCGAATAAGCCCAAGCTGATCATCACGGGCGGCTCGGCCTATCCGCGCATTATCGACTTTGCGCGTTTCCGCAAAATCGCGGACGAAGTTGGTGCGATGCTCATGGCCGATATGGCTCACTTCGCGGGGCTGGTCGCGGGCGGCGTGTTTCCTTCGCCCATTCCTCATGCGCATATCGTGACTACGACGACGCACAAGACGTTGCGCGGGCCTCGCGGTGGTATGATTTTGACGAACGATGCTGACCTTGCGAAAAAGATCAACTCGGCGGTTTTCCCGGGCTTGCAGGGTGGGCCGTTGATGCATGTTATCGCCGCTAAGGCTGTCATGCTGGGCGAGGCGTTGCAGCCTGCCTTCAAACAATACGCGCAGGACGTGGTGGACAACGCCAAGGTGCTGGGCGAGACGCTGATCAAACACGGTCTTGATATCGTGTCGGGCGGGACGGATAGCCACTTGCTACTGGTTGATTTGCGTCCCAAGAACCTAACCGGCAAGGTGAGTGACAAGAGCCTTGAGCGTGCAGGCATCACCTGCAACAAAAACGGCATCCCGTTCGATCCTTTGCCGCCCGCCGTGACATCGGGCATTCGCCTTGGCACGCCCGCCGCCACGACGCGTGGTTTTGGTCGTGCCGAGTTTGTGCTGGTTGGCGAGCTGATTGCCGAAGTGTTGGATGGTTTGGTGAGTTGTGGCCTCGATGGCGATAACACGGCGATTGAGCAGAGCGTTCAAAAACGTGTGATCGCGTTGTGTCAGCGTTTTCCCATTTACTCATGAGGTAACCTATGCGCTGCCCCTTTTGTGGTTTTGACGATACGCAAGTTAAGGATAGCCGTCCCAGCGAGGACAACGTCGCCATCCGTCGCCGTCGCTCTTGCCCCAACTGCGATGCGCGGTTTACGACGTTTGAGCGCGTGCAGCTTCGTGAGTTGTTCGTGATCAAGAACGATGGAACGAAAAAGCCTTTCGACCGCGACAAGCTTTCGCGCTCCATGCGGATTGCTTTGCGTAAGCGTCCCGTGGATGAGGAAAAGCTGGAGCAGGTAATCAACGGCCTTGTGCGCCAGATGGAAACGATGGGCGATGGCGAGATTACCACCAAGCAAATCGGTGCGCTGGTGATGGAAACGCTCCGCCGCCTTGATCATGTGGCCTATGTCCGTTACGCCTCGGTTTACCGCGACTTCCGCACGCCTGCCGACTTCAACGAGTTTGTCGAGCTGCTGAAAAAGGAAGCGACGGAAGGGTAGAGTTCAGAGTTCAGAGTAAAGAACCTTGATGGATATTTCTCCTGTCCGTCATCCCCGCGAAAGCGGGGATCCAGTTTGTTTTAGTTTTTTATCCGTTAGCGTCATTGCTTCTTGTTGTTCTTTGTGAAAAAGAAAACGGGATCCCCGCTTTCGCGGGGATGACGGAAGGGGGGGGCGGGGATGACGGAAGAAAGAGAAGCGCGGGGATGACGAGAGTGGTGGAAGAGAGTGAGAGAAAAGTAAAGCAGGATCTGTAAGGAAAATCGGTAAGGAAAAACGCAGCATGTTTACAGGCATTATTTCGGAAATTGGCTCGATCACGGCGATTGAGAAGCGCGGCGATTGGGTGATCACGATAGCCGCAAGCGAAGCGTTGCTCACCTCGCTTTCCCTTGGCGCGTCGGTGGCGTGCAGCGGCGTGTGCCTAACCGTTATTGCTCTTCCCGCTGGCGCTTTTACGGTGCAGGCCTCGGCGGAGACATTATCGAAAACAACGCTCGGCGCGTGGGACGTTGGCACGCCTGTCAATCTAGAGCGGGCTTTGCGTATGGGCGATGAGCTGGGCGGACATATTGTGTCGGGCCATGTTGATGGGCTGGCGCGGGTTGTTGATCGTAAGGCTGAAGGCGATAGCGTGCGTTTCCGTTTTGAGGTTCCGGCGGAATTCGCACCGTTCCTTGCGCCGAAAGGCTCGGTGACACTGGACGGTATTTCGCTGACGGTGAATGAGGTGGAAGGGAACGAGTTCGGCGTGAACATTATTCCTCATACGCAAACGGCAACGACGATAGGCGGCAAAAATGTTGGTGATGCGCTGAATTTCGAGATTGACGTGATCGCGCGTTATGTTGGGCGGATGCTGGATCAACGGGGAAGTTTGTAATGGCGCTCGCCTCAACGCTTGAGATTATCGAGGAAGCTCGTGCAGGGCGGATGTTTATCCTGACCGATGATGAGGGCCGCGAGAACGAGGGCGATTTGATTATCCCCGCGTCTTTTGCTTCGCCGGAGGCCGTCAATTTTATGATCACGCATGGACGCGGCCTTGTGTGCTTGGCCATCGAAGAAAGCCGTGCTGCGCAACTTGATTTGCCGATGATGTTGCGCGGTGAAAACACCAGCCGTTTTCACACCAACTTTACCGTGTCGATTGAGGCGAAGGAAGGCGTGACGACGGGCATCTCGGCCTTTGATCGCGCCCACTCTATCGCGGTGGCAATTGATGAGGCGAAAGGCGCGGACGATCTGGCTGTGCCCGGCCATATCTTTCCGCTTGTCGCGCAAGAGGGCGGCGTGCTGACAAGAGCAGGGCATACAGAGGCCGCCGTGGATGTGGCTCGCCTTGCGGGGCTTTATCCGGCGGGCGTACTCTGCGAGATTTTAAAGGAGGACGGCCATATGGCTCGCCTGCCCGATTTATTGCCTTTTGCTGACAAGCACGGGCTTAAGGTTGGCTCGGTGGCGGATTTGGTGACCTATCGCCAAAAACAGGAGGGTTAGCCTCTCTTTTTTGATCGCGTAACATCGTTAGTTCTTTTGCAAGGGATTCTTTATCGCTAACGCAAACTATCTTGGCGGTTTGATCGTTATTCAAAAGCCAGACGACAGTATCAAGCACATTAATGACCGCCCATGTTAAACCTTTACCGCGTTCTAAATCTGGTGCTGTGTAATTTGGTGTTGGGAGAAGAACAGAGGGACGTGCGTGGTCATAGTAATTCATCATGGCACGTGTTTCCTCGCCGATGGCAGACAAGTTATTAGTGTGTTCTTTTTTGCTCGTTGAAAATAAATAATAGAGTCGTCCGGCAAGATGTGGGAAGGGTTCTCTTCTGTTCGGCCCTTCAAAATCTTCAACTTTAATGGCGACGAAGTGAGGAATCTTCTGATTGTTATTCATAAAATAATTCCTTATGAGGATTAATCTGTGGCCTTTAAAACGTGGTTGGGTTTGTTGTGCTTATGGTGGCATTGTATCAAATAAAGCAGCGGATTCCATTACTTTCATGCGAAAGAACTTCATTGATAAGTCCTTGATCCAACATTATTAGACCATAACAACACTCTATCTGTTCGCTGCAAACTGTGGTAAACAAGCAAAAATTCAATATCTAAACAAGGCAGAGCCATGGAACAGAAAAAAGAACCAGCGGTTTTTACGTTTGAAGACAAGCCCCATGTGATGGTGATTGAGGCGCGTTTTTATGATGACGTGGCCGATCAATTGTTGGCGGGCGCTAAGGCCGTGCTAGACCGCGCAGGCGCGACGTATGAGGTTTTCACTGTGCCCGGATCGTTAGAGATTCCGGCGGCCATTTTGTACGCCGTGAAGTCTTTGGATTTTGATGCGGTGCGCAGACGCTTTGATGGTTATGTCGCGCTGGGAACCGTTATCAAGGGCAGCACGCGCCATGATCAGGTCGTGGGCGATGTCAGCACGCAAGGTCTTCAGACGTTGGCGCTTCAAAACACGCTGGCTGTTGGCAACGGCATTTTGACCGTGGAGACGTTGGAGCAAGCGCAAGAACGCGCCGATCCCGCTCGGCTTAATCGTGGCGGCGCGGCGGCAGAGGCTTGCCTGAAGATGATCGAATTGAAACACCACTTCCGCTTGATGCCCAAGCGTCGTTGGGTTGGGCGGTAAAGTATGGACGAGAACACAACGGCCAAGGCCGATCCTTTTGCGCCTAAACGCCTTGCGCGGCTTGTCGCGGTGCAGGCGCTCTATCAGGCCTCGTTTGAGCAGGAAGAGCTTAGCGTGATCCTGCGCCGCTGCCTTGATGATGCCTCGGCGGGATTGAATGACGAGGAAGGCGAGGGCGAGGTTATTTCGGAAAAACCTGACGCGGCTCTTTTGCTGCAAATCGTTCATGGCGTGATGGATTATCGCGAGGCGTTAGAAGCCATGGTCGCGGGGTCGCTGAGCGAGAAGCTGGCCTCTGGCCGTATGGAGGCGCTGTTGAAGGCGATTTTGCTCGCGGGGGCTTTTGAGCTGCATCAGCATGCCAAGATCGCGACGGGCATTATCATTAGCGACTATGTTGATGTCGCTCGCGCCTTCTTTAATGCCAAGGAACCCGCCCTTGTGAACGCCGTTTTGGATCGTTTGGGCAAGACGCTGAGGGGTTAACCCCTCGTCAAGGGTTGTGGGCGGATAATAGCGGGGTGGAACTTCCCTCGTGTGTCACTCCCGCGTAAGCGGGAGTCCCGTTTTCTTTTCTTAACTAAACGGGATCCCCGCTTTGTCCTTTCGCCCGCCGCAAGAGCGGCGGGACGAGGGCGCGGGGATGACGGGCATTGAGGGATGGCCATTCCTACCTTATCGAGAAACCCCTTTGCCCCATCCCTTCATGAAAAGAGCTTTCGTTATAATAGGTCTTTTGCTGGCGCTGCTTGCCGCGCCTTGCGTGAGCTATGCCGCCGAACATGGTGGCGGCGAGGGTGGCGCTAAAGCAAAAGAGGGCGAGGCTAAAAAAGGCGAGGGCGGCGAAAAGAAGCCTAAAAAGAAAGAGGATGCCGCGACGATTACGGGCGGGATGACAGATAATGATCCTATTTATTTGAACCTACCCGCCATTACGATGCCCGTGATCAATAAGTACGGGGCGCAGCAGGTGATCTCGATGATCATCAATGTCCGCGTTAGCGAGCGGGCTGCCGCTGAAGCGATGCAGGCGAATATGCCTAAATTAAGGGATTCCTTGTTTCAGGTGCTTTATACGGGATTTTCTGACGGATCCCTCCGTAATGACAACGCCGTGGACTTGGCGGGTGTAAAAGCCATTGTAATTCAGACTATTAATGCTCTTTATCAGAAAGATTATGCTACCGATGTTTTGATCCAAGCCATGGCCCAAAGACGCCTGTAGGGATTCTTTTTCATTTCCCCCCTTGCCTTTAAGGGAGTCTTTGGGCATTCTGCCACGGCTTTGCGGGTGCGTTAACGCCAAAGCGCTTTTTGTGGGGGTTGGCCGCTGGCCTTCTTGCCCCATCGTCTTCGAAAAATGTGAGGAACCATCCATGAGTACTGAATTCATGATTATTTTTGCCTGTGGCGCTTTGGCGCTTCTATACGGGTTGTTCACGGCCAAGTCCGTGTTGTCGTCGTCCGCCGGTAATGCGCGGATGCAGGAAATCGCCGCCGCCGTCCAAGAGGGCGCGAAGGCTTATCTAAACCGCCAGTACATGACGATTGCCATTGTTGGCATCGTGATTTGCGCCGCGTTGAGCTGGTTTTTAGGGCTTCATGTTGGTATCGGCTTTGTGACGGGCGCTGTTTTGTCGGGCGTGGCCGGTTACATCGGCATGAACGTGTCGGTTCGCGCCAATGTGCGCACGGCCGCTGCCGCTCAAGTTGGCATGAAGGAAGCCTTGGGCATTGCCTTTAAGTCGGGCGCGATCACGGGCATGCTGGTTGTCGGCCTCGGCCTTCTGGCTGTCGGCGGGTACTATTACGCGCTGGTTCAGTGGAAGGGTCTTGAAGAAGAAAACATCCGCTCGGTTATCGAAGCGCTGGTTGCGCTGAGCTTTGGCGCTTCGCTGATTTCGATCTTTGCGCGTCTTGGTGGCGGCATCTTTACCAAGGGCGCTGACGTAGGCGCTGATTTGGTGGGCAAGGTCGAAGCGGGCATTCCCGAAGATGATCCTCGCAACCCTGCCGTGATTGCCGATAACGTTGGCGACAACGTCGGCGATTGTGCCGGTATGGCTGCCGATTTGTTTGAAACCTATGCCGTGACCATCGTCGCGACCATGCTTCTCGCCGCGACGTTCTTTGTCGGTGATGTGCGTGAGACCATGATGATCCTGCCGCTTGTTATCGCGGGCGTGTGCATTGTGGCTTCGGTGATCGGAACGTACTTTGTGCGTTTGAACGCCAAGCAAAACATCATGGGCGCTTTGTATAAGGGGCTTATCGCGACGGGCGTGATCTCAGCCGGATTGATCTTTGTCGCGATCAATAAGATGATCGGGATGAACGAGGTTGTTGCCAACGTCGATGGCGCGGTGATTTCGGGCATGAACCTGTTCTATTGCGCCCTCACGGGTCTGGGCGTCACCGCCTTGATGGTGTGGATCACAGAGTACTACACCTCAACGGAATACCGTCCTGTTCGCTCGGTTGCGGCGGCTTCGGCTAACGGTCACGGCACGAACGTGATCCAAGGCCTTGCCATCTCGATGGAGTCGACGGCTCTTCCCGTTCTGGTGATCTCGGTCGGTATCATCGTGTCTTACTCGGTCAGCGGCTTGTTCGGCATCGCGATTGCGGCAACCACCATGCTGGCTTTGGCCGGTATGATCGTTGCCATCGACGCTTATGGCCCTGTGACGGATAACGCGGGCGGTATTGCCGAAATGGCTGATATGCCCAAGGAAATCCGTGTGACCACCGATGCGCTGGACGCTGTCGGCAACACGACCAAGGCCGTTACCAAGGGCTATGCCATCGCTTCGGCGGGGTTGGCTTCGCTGGTTCTGTTTGCTGCGTATATCGAAGACTTGCGCCACTACTTCCCCGATTTGAAGGTCGAGTTCAACCTTCAAAACCCGTACGTCGTGGTGGGTCTCTTCATCGGTGGCATGTTGCCTTATCTGTTCGGTGCGATGGCGATGACAGCCGTTGGCCGCGCAGCCGGTGCGGTTGTGCAGGAAGTGCGTCGTCAGTTCCGCGAGATCAAGGGCATTATGGAAGGCAAGGCGAAGCCAGAATATGGCACAGCCGTTGATATGCTGACCAAGGCCGCGATCCGCGAAATGATCATCCCGTCCTTGCTCCCGATTGCCGCGCCTGTCGTTCTGTACGTCATCGTGAATCTGGTTGCGGGTCAAACCGAGGCCTTCACCTGTCTTGGGGCGATGCTTTTGGGCACGATTGTGACGGGTCTCTTCGTCGCGATTTCGATGACCTCAGGCGGTGGTGCTTGGGACAATGCCAAGAAGTACATCGAGGAAGGTCATTTCGGCGGTAAGGGTTCAGAAGCCCACAAGGCTGCCGTGACGGGCGACACCGTCGGCGATCCGTACAAGGATGCCGCTGGCCCCGCCATCAACCCGATGATCAAGATCATCAACATTGTGGCGATCCTCTTGCTGGCTATCTTGGCAAGGATGGCATAACGCCACATACGTCATGCCCGTGAAAACGGGCATCCCGTTTGGTTAAAAGAAAACAAACTGGACTCCCGCTTTCGCGGGAGTGACGAAAATGAATAAAACCCCCGCTTTCGAAAGAGAGCGGGGGTTTTTTGTTGGGCGGAATCGTGTCATTGCGAGCGGAGCGAAGCAATTCATCACCTGAACTTTCAACATTGTTCAGTCCGACATTTTAGGAGATGGATCGCCACGTCGCTGCGCTCCTCGCGATGACGGGAAGGGGGAAAGGCAGGGTGTGTTTGACAAAATGTGCCGCATGTGTTACATTGTATGACAAATGACATACATCCCTAAAGGTGAAGCTATGAAGACGGACGTTGTGAATGCGCGGGTTGAACCCGCCCTTAAAGCCTCGGCGGAGAAAATATTTCGCACGCTTGGCATGAATACAACCGATGCGATCTCTATTTTTTTAAGTCAGGTCGTGCTGCGTAAAGGCCTGCCCTTTGATGTGCGTATCCCGAATGCTGAAACACGTAAAGCCATAGCGGAGGTTAAGGCAGGGAAGGGGAAGCGCTATAAAACGGCGCAAGACATGATGGATGATATATTGTCGTGAAAACGTTTTTTGCTGGCAACGCGTTTCGAAAAGACCTTAAGCTTGCGGCCAAGCGCGGCAAGGCGACGAAGAAACTCCAATCCATTCTTGATTTGCTGCTGACCGATGAAGACTTGCCTTCTCGATGCAGACCGCATCGGCTCTCTGGCGCTTATGCCGGATTATGGGAGTGCCACATTGAGCCGGATTGGCTCTTAATTTATGATGTTACAGAAAAAGAGGTTCGGCTTTACCGAACGGGCACGCACGCCGACTTATTTGAGTAAGCCCTTTACTCCCTTGGGGGCGAGAAGCCGTCTTCTTCTTTCAAGGTGGGGGTTGAGGTCTTGTCTGTTTGGTCGGCCTCGTCGCCCGCTGCGTTGCTTTCCGCCCCATTGATTGTCGGCGCGATTTGTTCGTTGGTCATCAAGGGGAGGGCGTTTTTGCCAGGCCCTACGGTCTTATAGGCGATGGCAAGGCCAAAGAAGATGGCGACCCATAGCGCGATGTTTTTTAAGTTTTTACCTTGGTTGAGCCTGAAGACGCTGGGCGCGATCATAAGCACGATGGCGACCCCAAAAAGGGCCGAGAGAATTTGAGTGGTTTTGTCCATTTTATCGGCTCGATCATTGGGGTTATAACGTATCGTAGAATGGCGAGACCTATAATAAAGAAAAGAGTTTCCTTGTGAAAGAGCGGATTTTTCTCTTTTTTAGGCCTTTTAGAAGGATTTTGCTTGAAGTTGCTCTTGCGGGCAGCCACACTGCGCCGCGCGTCATGGAGCGTAGGCGCTTCCCCATTACAAAAACAAGAAGGTTTTTATGAAAGTCGATGCCAACACCGTCCGTAAGGGCCATGTTCTTGAGCACAACAACAAACTTTGGGTTGTGATCAAAAGTGAAATTATGATCCCCGGTAAGGGGAACGCGATCGTTCAGATCGATATGAAGGATGTCCGCACGGGCATCAAGACGAACGAGCGGTTCCGCACGCAGGAGTCGGTTGAGCGCGTTCAGCTGTCCGATCACGAAATGCAATTCCTGTTCGTCAGCGATGGCGATTATACCTTTATGGATCAGGAATCGTTCGAGCAATACGTCGTGCAGGCCGATATCATCGGCGATGCCGCGGTGTATTTGCAAGACGGCATGGTTTGCAACGTCCAGACCTATGAGGGCACGCCCCTTTCGGTTGATCTGCCCGCGCAGGTGACTCTGGAGATTGTCGAGGCCGATCCCGTCGTAAAGGGGCAGACGGCTTCCTCTTCCTACAAGCCTGCCAAGCTTTCGAATGGCGTGCGTATTCTGGTTCCTCCGTTTATCGAGGCTGGCACGCGCGTTGTTGTTGCCACGGCCGACAACGCCTATGTCGAGCGGGCGAAGGACTAATAACGGAGCTGAATAGAATTTTGAGGAATGAGTGTCCAAGGAAAGGCTGGTAAGCCATTTTCTTGGACACTTTTTTGAGGGTTATTTCCTTTTTTATCGTTAAACTGTCGACTTTTGGGCGTTTTTCAAGTGGGGTGTCGCCCGAAATTGTGGTGTTTTTAATAAGTTTTTGTTAGTCTGAATTTAATGGGGTTCTGTTTTTTTAGGAGGTTTCCATGACACGTTCTTTTTCGCTTTCTTTGCTGACTCTCTTGTTGGCCTGTTTTTGGGGCGCGGGAGAGGCTCAAGCAGGGGCGTTGTTTCCGCCACAAGGGGCTGTTTTGGCTGGTGGTCCAGATGGACCCATTAAAGTCTGTCCCTCTGGTCAGACTTTTTTGAAATGGACGGGGGAGGCGGCGGCGTGCGGAAAAGTGTCACAAGAGGTTACGATTCCGAATTGCCCCCCTGGGCAGATGCTTATTGGCGTAACCAATGGAAATCATAATTGCGTTCCCCCGCCTCCCCCTAAACTGGGGCCGGTTTATACTATGCATTTTGGGGATATGGGGTGGTCGCTTTTGAACTGCCCCGATGGCTATGTGATGACGGGCGCAGGCGGTTGGGCCAATACAGGCACCAATATCTATATGAATTGTAGGCAGCTGCAATAAAGGTGGCGGCCTAGACGCAAAAAAAAGCGCGGTGAGAAAACACCGCGCTTTTTTTATTACTTACAAGGCTAAGGTAGAAAACAACCGAAGGGGGTTATTTCTTCATTATGCCTTGGATGTTGTCGATGCCTTCACATACGGCATTGCTAACCGTCTGCATGGTTTCAACGTGGCTTTGCGAGAGAATCTCAGAAAGTTCCTTAAGGCTGGAGACGCACCCTTCAATCGTCGATTTCGTGGCTTCGACTTGCTTGGCCACTTTTTCCTCGGCGGTGGGGGCGGCCATCACGGCCTGCATCAAGCCCGATGTGGCTTCCATGCTTTGACGCGCCAGATCAGATTGGCGGCGCATGTAAGACTGCATGTTTTCGAAAGCCTTTTGATTGTTGGTCGCAATAGCCTCAAGGCCTTTGCGCTGGGCGGCCATCATGGATTCGATATCCACGTTGGGGAGTTTGCACCCGTCCATAGCTTTCGTTAAATCGGGGAATTTTGACATATCCATCATTTTGGACATGTCCATCATCTTCGACATATCTGTCATCTTGGAGGCATCCATAAACTTGGACATATCCATCAATTTCGAAAAATCGACATCGAAGAAAGGGTTTGTTGGGTTTGACATTGGGAGCCCTCATGCCTTGCTAACTGTTGTTTGGATCCGCAAAATCAAGCCATATGACGAATGCGGTATGGTTAACAAAGATGAATATGGCGAATCTTAACCAATTTGTCACGCTTTTTTTTACCTTATTTTTTGGCTCAAAAGCTGGGTTTTTTAAAATTAGCGGGGTCTGTATCTTTTTAGAGTCAGAGCAAGAGCCCTCCTTTTTCGAGGAGACTGAGTCTCTGGTCAAGACGTGCCATGACGGTTGCGTGAGAGTCGTCTTTTTCTTCGCTCCAGTCATAAAGGGAAAGAAGATAAACGGGGAAAAGGGCGCTGATAGCCATCCAAGAAGGCTCCGTTTTGCACACAAACGTCAGTGTTTTCTGCATCGAACGCCAGTGCGCCTTGGCAAGCGGCAGGGCGAGGGCGGTATCGCGGCGGCCTTGCTCTATGATGATGTGAAGGCGCTCACGATAAGGCTCCATGACATCAAAGCGAGTCATCAGCGCTTCAAAAAGCCTGTCGTGCAACGTGCTTTCGCGGGGTTTTTGCGCATAGGCGTTTTCGGTTAGATCATCAAGCGCGGCAAGAAAAAGCGCAGGGTCTTGTGGCTTTTGCGCGTTAATAAGGGGAAGGCGTTTTTTAGGGGTAGGCAAGGCGCTTTACGCCTGTCCCGCCGTGTCGATCATCGCGGCGGCCAAGGCCTCGGTCGGATGCTTGCCGCCCCACACGACGAATTGGAAGGCGGGGTAGAAGCGCTCGCATTCCGTCAGTGCGATTTCGACAAGGTCTTCCAGAGTCTCGACGCCCGGCAGCCTGTCGCTGCGCGCCAGAACGGTGTAGCGGAACAGTGGCGCGTTTTGCTGCATGTCCAAATCGAAATGGCCCAACCACAAACGGTTATTGAGGAGAGAGAGGAGATCGTTCACGTCGCCGCGCTTGGATTCGGGAATGCGCATGTCGAACTGACAGGAAAATTGCAAAGCGCCAACCTCGCGCTGCCAAACGAAGAACATACGGTAATGACACCAGCGTCCTGCTAATTCAACAGTCAGCTCATCCTCGCCAGAGCGATCAAACAACCATTCATTGGCTGTGACGATTTCCTCTAGGATATCGAGGGGATTGTGCGAGAGGGTTTGCTCTTGAACCGAAAGGAACGCCATGGTGGGTAAGCCTTCTTTTTTGAAATGACTCCGAAAAATATCAAACGTTGGAACTGCGCCGCAAGGGTCTCGTGTGATTCTTTGTGACAGGACTCGCGCCCGTGTGTTTTGAGTCACAGTAAGAGAAGCCTGCGCGAATCCTTTCGATGTCGGACTAACCGATTCAATTGACTCGAACTTTGAATCATTTCAGGTGGTTGAAATGCGCTTTTCGCCCTGTAAAACGAAGGGGTTTGATTAACAAAAAGTAAATTTATTTTTTGGCGCGAATTTGTTTTGACGCAGGCTTCTTTTGGGCTCTTGACACGGGCTTCTTTCCTTCAAGCGCTTTGAGGCGACGATCCAAATCATCTTGCACAACACGAATTTTCTTAAGCATCGCAAAGGCCACATCGAACTCATCGTGCGTGACCAAATCAAGCTTGCACACGATGGCCTCGCGTTTGCCAGAGAGATGAGCTCCCACTTCTTTTTGCGCGCCGAGGAGAACGCTGAACGCGGTTTCCGCCAAGGCCATCAGATCATCAAGGCCGCTTTGCTTCTTCTTCATCCTGCTTTTCCCTTTGTGGTGTTTGTGCGTGAAATAGGGTATATAGCCTACGACTGATAAAATGATTTAAAAAACGGGATCCCCGCTTTCGCGGGGATGACGGTAGAGGGTTTAATTTAAATATAACCCCCGTCATGCCCGTGAAAACGGGGATCCCGTTTGTTTTCTTTTTTCATGATCACTTTATCGGAAATAGGCTATAACAGGCTTTCCCCTTTTGTCTATGACCAAGGTTAATCATGTTCGCTATTCTGTTTCCGTCTATCGATCCTGTTTTCTTTTCTGTGGGGCCGGTTGAGATTCGCTGGTACGCGTTGGCCTATTTAGCGGGCTTTCTGGGTGGCTGGTGGCTGTGCATGAAGCTGGCCCGCCTGAATCCCAAGGGAAAGCCAACAGCCAAGGACTATGACGATTTCCTGACGTGGGCCGTCATCGGCACGATCTTGGGCGGTCGCCTTGGCTACGTCCTGTTTTATCAGTTTGATTATTATTGGGCGCAGCCTTTAGAGGCGTTGCAGGTCTGGCATGGGGGCATGTCCTTTCACGGAGGGATGTTGGGCGTGATCACGGCGGCGCTTTTGTTCGTGCGGGCGCGTAAGCTTTCCTTTTTCGCGTTTACCGACGTATTGGCTGTTGTGACGCCGATTGGCCTAGGCCTTGGTCGCCTTGCGAACTTTGTGAACGGTGAGCTTTTTGGCCGCGTGACGGAGGCTCCGTGGGGCGTTGTGTTTCCGCGTGGTGGTGATTTGCCCCGCCATCCTAGCCAGTTGTATGAGGCGAGCTTGGAAGGCGCGGTGCTTTTGGTGATTATGCTGGTGCTGGCCTTTAACCCCAAGGTGCGGGCGAAGGAGGGGCTTTTGTCGGGTTTGTTCCTTGCCCTTTATGCCGCCTTTCGTTTCGGCGTGGAGTTTTTCCGTGAGCCTGACGCGCAGCTGGGCTTTCTGTTCGCGGGGGCGACGATGGGGCAATTGTTGTGCGTGCCGATGTTCCTGTTCGGTTCATACCTGATCGCTCGTGCCTTTAAAAAAGAGAGTAAGGAATGACCGCCCTAGAGAATATTTTGCGCGATGTGATCAAGGCGGAAGGGCCTGTTACCGTTGCGCGGTTTATGCAGCTTGCGCTCTCGCACCCACAGCATGGCTATTACATCAAGGGCGATCCGTTGGGCGTGGCGGCAGACTTCACAACCGCGCCGGAAATCAGCCAGATGTTTGGCGAGATGATTGGCTTATGGATGGTGGAGCAATGGCAGGCGCAAGGCTCACCTGCTCCCTTTACACTGCTGGAGCTGGGGGCAGGGCGCGGCACACTGCTGGCGGATGCTTTGCGGGCGACGGCCAAAGTGCCGAACTTTCATACGGCCATGAGACTGCGGATCATTGAGAGCAACGAAACGCTTAAGGCGATGCAGCGCGATAAGCTGGCTGCGTATCATCCGACCTATGGCGCGGATTTGTCCGATCTGCCGGAGCATCCGGTCTTTATGATCGCCAACGAGTTTTTTGATGTGATGCCAATCCATCAATATGAACGCCATGCGGAAGGCTGGCGCGAAAGGCTGGTGGGACTTGATGAAACGGGCTCTTTGATTTTTGTCGCGGGGACGCAAACCATCCCCTTGCCTTTGCCCGAAGGCGTTTCGTTTTATGAGTTGTCTCCCGCCGCCATTGGCCTTGCTCAGGCGATGGGCAGTCATATCGCGGCGCAGGGTGGCGCGGCGCTGATCATTGACTATGGTTATGCCGAGAACAGTGGCTCTGATACGCTGCAAGCCGTGTCGGGCCATGCTAGCGTCGATCCTTTAGCGCGAGCGGGCGCGGTTGACCTAACGGCGCATGTGGATTTTGCGGCGCTGCGTCTTGTGGCCTTAAAGGAGGCCGTTTTTGTGCCGCCTATCATCGGGCAGGGCGCGTTCCTTAAGGCTTTGGGAATCGACCTTCGCGCAAGGCAATTGAAGATGCAGGGAACATTAGAGCAGGCCGATGCCATTGACGAGGCGCTGCATCGGTTGACCTCGGCAGAAGAAATGGGCGTGTTGTTTAAGGTCATGGCCATTTCGCCAAAGGCCTTTCAAGATTTGGCAGGGTTCCCATGACGGTTGAGTGCCTTAAGGCCGCGTCATTGAACGCGATGATGTCCGTCACGCATGGTTTTTTCACGAGGGCGGGCGGCGTCAGTCAGGGCGTCTTTGCTTCGCTGAACGGCAAGATGGGGCTGGCCGATGATCCTTTGTTTGTTCGGGAGAACAGGCGGCGCGTGAATGTCGCGCTTGGCGTGAAGGACAACGTCTTTGTGGCGTGCAATCAGATTCACTCGACGGAGGTTATTCCTGTCGCCGCCGCATGGGACAGCGCGCATGAGCCGCCCGCCGATGCGATGGTGACGCGCAAGCGCGGCGTGACGCTGGGGATTGTGACGGCGGACTGTGCCCCTATCCTGTTCGCGGATGAGGCCGCGGGCGTGATTGGCGCGGCGCATGCGGGCTGGCGTGGCGCTTTGGGCGGCGTGATTGAAAACACGCTGGAGGCGATGGAGCGTTTCGGCGCGACGCGTGGTGCTATTAAGGCCGCCATTGGGCCTTGCATCTGGCAGGAGTCTTATGAAGTCGGCGCGAACTTTAAGATGCCGTTTCTGGCGCAAAGCGACGCGAACGAGATGTTTTTTAAGCCAGCGCAGAGGGAAGGACATTTCCTTTTCGATCTGCCCGCCTACATCGCGGCGCGGCTGCGCGAGGCGGGCGTGGAAAGCGTCGAGCGCCCGCCCGCCGATACGTTCGCGGATAAAGAGCGGTTTTTCAGCTATCGCCGCGAAACGCTGGGGATAGAGGCCAACGCAGGGCGGCAAATGGCGGCCATCGCTTTGGTTAACGCGTGACGCGTGTGAAAGTATAAAAGGTGTATTAAAAAGAGTTGTCCTTATGCTATCAAAGGACCCGATGGGAGCCTTTTGGACATCGTTAAACAGGAGATTTTGAGATGACGGATTATACAAACGCCGCTTTTAAAGAAGTTTTTGAACAAGCTAATGCGGGTGACATCACGGCCCAAGCCGAAATATTGAGCCGAACAGCTGCAAGAAAACTGGGGGATGATGCCTTGCCCTATTTGCAAGAGATAGCAGAAAAAGGAAATGTTCGCGCTCAAGGTGTTCTTGGGACCTGCTACCAATTCGGTATTGGCGTTGAGGTTGATCCCGAGGAAGCCGTGAAATGGTTCCGCATGGCTGCTGAACAAGGTATTGCTGATGCTCAATATATTTTTGGTGTCTGCTGCCATGAAGGGACAGGCGTTAAACAAGATAATGTGGAAGCCGTGAAATGGTTTAGGCAGGCTGCAGAACAAGGATTTCCTCTAGCTCAATATGTTCTTGGGACCTGCTACCAATTCGGTATTGGCGTCTATGTTGATCCTGTGGAAGCTGTGAAATGGTATCGCGCTTCCGCAGAACAAGGTAATGCTGATGCTCAATGCAATCTTGGAATATGCTATGGTGATCAGATCGGCGTGAGGGTTGACCCCAAGAAAGCCGTGAAATGGCTTCGCAAGGCCGCTGTACAAGGACATGCTTGCGCTCAAATTAAACTTGGGGTCTGCTGTGAGTATGGGTTCGGCGTTAAGAAAGATTTTGTTGAAGCCTCTAACTGGTTGGCAGCGGCAAGTCAGCAGGGTGATCGTGAGGCGGTTGATAGGCTCTTTGAGCTTTGCAAAAAGGACGCGACTTTGCGCGAGGCCTTCATAAAAGCCATGGGAACGGCCACGCGCCCTGAAGCTAAAGCTCCGCAAGCCCAATTACCAACCTGTAAAGCATAAGGTTTGTCTTTGGTGGGAGCGTGGGCGATGGAAGAGGAAGGCCCTTTCCATTGCTCCGCCCGTCATCCCAGAAAACTTTCTCTTCGGCTCACTCTTGTGAGACGAAAGAAAGTTGATCTGGGATCCAGCCTTTTTTCTATCCTCACTGTCTTTGTTTATCGCTTATGGAGAGCGAGTCTGGATCCCACGCCCATTTTCTTTCGCGCATCCGCCTTCGCGGCTCCGCCGCTACGGCGCGACAAGGGGGGCGCGAAGAGAAAATGTCTTGGGATGACGCGATTGGTGTGCGGGATGACGGAAGGGGGGCGATGACGAGAAAAAAGGATGGCCTATGCCACGGCTTTCCCATTCTGCCAGACCTTTTGCGTTTTGAAGCTGTGATCCAGCATGACGATGTCGGCGGCGTAAGTCGGTAGGAGCTTACCGAAGCGATGACCCAGTCCCAAAAACTCTGCCGGAATGGTGGAGGCCATGCGAAGAACCAATTCAGGATCAAGGCGTGCGTCGCGGATGCAGCGCGGCACGCACTCACCCAAGGTTAGGCTCGCGCCGCACAAGCCGCCCTTTTCGTTGTAGCAAGCTTGCCCGTTTGAGGCAGCCTTGCTGCCGCACAAATTGAATGGCTCTGGTTTCTCTGCGCCTGCGGGCGGCATGGCATCACTGACAAGGAAAAGCCTGTCTTTTGCTTTGGCGTGTGCGGCAAGGCGCATCATCTCTGGCGCAACATGGACGCCATCGCCGATAAGGCCCACATAGGATTCCGCGTCATCCAATGCCATGGCGGCAAGCGATGGGTCGCGGCCACCCATCGGCGGCATGGCGCTGAACAGATGCGTGAAGCCTTTGGCTCCCGCCGCCAGTGCCGCCCTGACTTGATCGGCAGAGGCCGCCGAATGACCCAGCGAGACGATGATGCCTTGCGCGGCAAGCTGTTTGATCTGCGCGGGGGAAACGGTTTCCGGTGCGAGGGTTATTAAAACGATCTCATCGCCTTGCGCTTGATAGGTTGCCATGTCCGTATCATTAAGGGGGCGGATAAAGTCGGCGTTGTGCGCGCCCTTTTTTTCTATGCTGATATGTGGGCCTTCAAGATGAATGCCAAGGATGGATGTGTCTTGCTGCCGCGCCTGCCGCATCGCTTCGATGGCGGCGGCCATGATTTCGGGCGTGTCGGTGATACAGGTGGGTAGAAGGCGGGTTGTGCCTGTCCTTCTATGCGCCGCCGCGATGGCCAGAACGGCCTCAGCCGTCGGCGTGGCGTTAAGAAGGACATTGCCGCCGCCGTTCACCTGACAATCGATATAGGCGGGGGCAAGAATATGATCGCGGCAAGAGAATTGTTGGAAATCGTTGGGGACTTTATCGTTGGGGACAATATCCACGATATGGCCATCGGCCAGCAAAAGGGCTTGCTTTTCAACGAAAGCCTCGCCCGTAAACAGGATGGAATCGGTTAAAGCAACGGGTGGGGATGAGATTGTCATAGCTTGCACAAGCCCTTCGGGTGGATTAGTGTTTGTTTCTCAAAAAGATTCTCAGTCCCCTTGAACAAACAGGTTCCCATGCACTCTACAAATAGCGATAGCCTTATACAAGAAGTTGATGACGATTTGGCCCACAAGCAGATGGAGGCTCTGTGGAAGAGGTATTCCCCGTTTGTTATCGGGGGGGCGCTGATGATTATCGCGGCGACGGCGGGCATTACAGGCTGGAAGAACTATAAAACACAAGCCGAGCAAAAAGCGACGCAGACCCTCGTTGAGATTGTGGACAAGGATTATAAGACGCCGGAGGAGAAAATCGCGGCGTTTGAATCGTATGCCAAGGGAACCCGTGAAAAGCCTTTGGCTGTTTTTGCGAAGTTTGAGGCTGCGGCTCTGGCTTTAGAGCAGAATAAGCGCGATGAGGCTATCGCCCTTTATGATGGGGTGGCCGCCGATACGTCCGTTGAGCCTCTTTATCGTGCCCTTGCCGATCTTTTTGCTGTGCAGGCACTGTTGGATTCAGGCGATCCCGCCGCGCTAGAGGCGCGGTTGACCCCGTTGATGAAACTGGAGAGCCCTTGGCATTTTTCTGCTTATGAGTTTGCGGGCTATCTGGCTCTTCGCACGGGCGATAAGGAAAAAGCAAGAAAGCTTTTTGCCGAGCTTAAAGCGATGCCTGAGACGCCGACTTCGATGGCGATGCGGGCAAGCGATATTTTACAGTGGCTCGGTGAGGGGAAATAAAGGATGAAACGTGCTATGCCCTCTTTCCTGTCTTTTCCCTTCTTAGCGTTGTTGGTTCTTTCGCTGGCGGCTTGCGGATCCGATAAAGCGACCAAGGAGGGGGAGGGGGCTTCTTCCGGCAAACGGATTGCTGTCTTGGAAGAGGCGCATAAACAACTGGCGGGGCAGATCCCTGACTTTGTTGTCGAGGTTCCTGCACCCGCCATTAACGCGGACTGGGCGCAAAACGGCGGCAATGCGCAACACGCCATGGGGCCG
Source organism: Bdellovibrionales bacterium (assembly GCA_041662785.1). Lineage (NCBI taxonomy): Bacteria > Pseudomonadati > Bdellovibrionota > Bdellovibrionia > Bdellovibrionales > Bdellovibrionales bacterium. Next base: position 82,978 of record JBAZRW010000006.1, read on the forward strand.
TTGGCTTTGGCGGGATCAACAACGCCTTCCAAAAAATGGTCGGCGAGTATCGGGTCTGGCTCTAGCGGCGATTACAAGCTTCTTTCGACGCCCATCGTGAATGGGAAAACGCTTTATGCGATGGATGCAAAAGGCCGCGTAAGCGCTTATGATACCAAGGATGGTGATCGTCTTTGGCGCGTTGATACCGTTGCGCCCGAGCGTGATGGCGATGCGATGGGCGGTGGCCTTGCCTATGAGGATGGGGTCGTTTATGCGACCACGGGCTTTGGCGAGGTTTTGGCGCTCCGCGCAACGGATGGTGGCGTGATCTGGCGGCGTTCTTTGGGCAAACCCCTTCGCTCCGCGCCGACGATTGCCGACAAACGGCTGTTTGTCATCGATATCGAAAATGAAACCTTTATGCTGGACACCAAAACCAGCCTCGTCCTTTGGGCGCATAAAGGTATCGCGGAAAGCGCAACCCTGATGGGTTCATCCAGTCCGGCGGTGAAGGGTGATACGGTCGTTGTGGCGTATAGCTCTGGTGAGGTTTTTGGCCTTAGGGCTCAAAACGGGCGCGTCGTGTGGGGTGAGGTTTTGGCGGTTCCGACCAAGATTGGCGCGTTGCCCGCCATTGCGGATATTCGCGGCCTTCCCGTTATGGATAAGGGGAGCGTTTATTCTATCAGCCACAGTGGACGCATGGCCGCGATTGATGAACGGCGCGGCGACCGTTCATGGGAGGCTGATGTTGGGGGTGTCAACACGCCCTTTACCTCCGGCAATGTCGTTTATGTTGTGACGAATGATAGCGAGCTTCTCGCGGTTTCGCGTCAGGATGGACGCATCGTTTGGGTGACGCCACTTCAGAAATTGAAAAAACCGTCGGATCGGGACTCTAAGCCTGTTTCTTGGTGGGGGCCGGTTCTAGCGGGGAACCGTTTATGGCTTACCAATTCTTTGGGCCATCTAGCGTCCTTTGCGCCAGAAACGGGCAAGGCGTTGCAGGATGTCGATCTGGATGATCCTTTCTTTTTGCCGCCCATTGTGGCGGGGCAGACCCTTTTTGTCCTTACGGACAAGGGTGAGTTGATAGCTCTGCGGTGAGCAAAGCCCCTCCATTGATCATAAAAATGCTTTAAAAACGAAGCCCTAAGAGTCGTTCTTCAATGTTTTTGTGAAACAGTGGCGATGGGAAGGCCGAAAGGGGTATTGCCCCGTCTTTACCCTCGTCGTGACCTTCCTGCCGCAGGGCTGGCTATAATCAAAAGAAATAACACCATCCCCTTGATGACTATCGACTATTGGTTGCGTACCCTTTAGAACAGTAGGAGTCGTGATTCTATCTTGGGTGTTGCCCTGCCTATGTCTTTATCTGTTCGCTTCTCATCTTGCTTGATGGTCTTGGGTTTGACGCTTGCGTTAGCGGCGTTTTTTCCTGTGGCTGCACGGGCGCAAATGCCGGCTCCTTCGGTTCAAACCTATGTTGATCAGGTTGAGCCAGACACAGCGGGGCAGGGCGTTATGCCCGATGGCATGATTTGGAACCAGCCGCTTAAGGCGGGCGATATGGTTTTGCCACGACAAAGCGCGACAAAAGCAAAACCCAAGGCGACGTTCGTGCCAGCTGTACCTTCTGCGTTGAATGGCCTTGCAGCGCCGAAGCTTCCTTTGGCGTCTGCTAAGAAAGCTGTTCCACCCCAAATTAAAACGGATAAAAACAGCACGGCGAGCCTTATGCTTTTGCAAGGGATGAAAACCGCTTTGCAAAAAGGCGGGCAGAATACTGATCTGCCTAAGTCTGATTTAGAGCCGCTCAATCCCGACTCTGTTAAAATTGACGACAGCATGACGCTATCTCCAGAGGCGGTAAAAGCGCCTTTGCTGAAAGCACCTGCGTCCGCGACGACATTGGCTGCGCCCATGGTTATTTCTCTTCCATCCAAGAAGGAAGGGTTTGTCGCTGGTCAAGAACCTAAAGTTTGGGGCTCTTCGCCTGACAAGGCGGCGGCTGTTAGCGGCTCTGAAGGCAAGCTCAAATCCACAACGGATGACGGGATGATGGATATCGTTTTCCCGCCTGAAATGACAAAGGATTCTGTGCCGACGGCTGCGTCAGCTTCTGGCGCAGTTGCCAATGACTTTGTGCCAACAACATTTGGATCAGCGCCAGCCTCGGCGGTTGGCCCTGTCGCGGCGGATGAATCGCTAAAAGCAACCGATATGGCAGAACAACCCTTGCCGCTTGAGCAGTCTTCGGCTCAACCTGCCAGTGACAAGAGCTTGTTCGATCGCATGGCCGCGCCATTCACTAGTATTTTTGGCGAGTCGGTTGATGAAAAGGCAGCGACTAAAAAGGCCGCGCAGGCTCATCCCTCTTTAGAAGAGGACGAGATAAACGGCGAGACAAAAGAAACGGGCGCGATGGGGGCGGATAAGGCTTCGAAGGCTTCCGATCTTTCGCCTCTTCCTATGACGGAATCGGCCACGCCATGCAAACCGAGTGTCACCAAGTGGACGCGCGAGTGCGCTGATGCGGGGTATCCGGCTCACTTTGTCGGGAAAATTGTCGGGGAAACACGCGTTGTGTGCCCATCAGGCGATGCGCGTGACGTATGGCTCAGTAACAATTGCGCCGCGCCGATTGCTTCGTCGCCTTTGGCGGTGTCTGCACCTGAGACGGATTCTGCGCCTATGCAGCCTGTTACCTCGATGGCCCATGAGCCCCAAAGCGCGGTGTCGGTTGTTGTGCCAGAGGAAAAAGTGTCCTCGATTGATGCTTCGTGCGGTGTGGCCAATGGGTTGGCGGCTGATAGCAAGCCCGCTGGCGATTTATGCTCGCAGGGGCAGGCGACGTCTGTTCTAGGTGAAGGTCCATGGCGCTGGAGCTGTAAGGGGATGAGCGGCGGCGTGACGGTCAGCTGCGCTGCGCCTGTTGCGGCGGGCGCTTCGCTGAAGAAGGTCGACTCTAAAGAATCAAAAGCCAGCGATGCGGCCAAGACGGCCGCTTCGGCTCTTGTCGATGGGCAATGCGGCGCTTCGGCAGGCGTTGGGACAGAAACAGTGCCCGTTGATGCCCTTTGTAAGCAGGGACAACCCAGCCGCGTGAACGGCGTGGGGCCTTGGACATGGGCCTGCAGCGGATCCAATGGCGGTGTGGCGGCTTCGTGTAACGCGCCGCGTAAGATGGATGGTGCCTGTGGCACGTCTCATGGCGTTGGGGCTGATAGCTTGCCGATGCGTGATCTTTGTACAGCGGGTTATGCCAGCGCTGTGACAGGGCAGGGGCCTTGGAACTGGACGTGCTCAGGCCTTTACGGTGGCGGCGCGGTAATGTGTAACGCCCCTTTAAAGAACAACGGTATTTGCGGCGCGGCCTCAACACGAGGTCACCGTGAAGCGCCAACCAGCGAGCTTTGCAACAGTGGCGCGGCCGGATCCGTATCGGGAACGGGGCCTTGGACGTGGTCTTGTGATGGCGGTAGTGGCGGCGCGAGCGTCAACTGTAGTGCTTCGCCGTTGACAGATGGCGCCTGTGGGCCTGCCCATGGCAGCGCTTACGCCAAAACGCCAACGGAAGGGCTTTGCTCATCGGGTCATGCCACACGCGTGACAGGGCTTGGGCCTTTCAACTGGTCTTGCTCGGGCGAGAATGGTGGCGCAACGGCAAGTTGCACAGCCTCGCTGGGAACAAAGGAAGAGATCGAGTCTGTTGTATCTTGCGGTGAAGCGGTTGAGACCTTGGCGCTTGGCAAGCCAACAGAAAAACTTTGTGCCTCTGGTAAAGCCAGCGATGTTGACGGTGTAGGGCCATGGACGTGGACTTGTGCGGATGATGCTGGTCACGCGGCCTCTTGTTCGACACTCAGCGCGAGCGCGGGCGTGTGTGGCAAGGCGGCCAATGTTTCAAGCACCAGTGAGCCGAAGAGCAAGCTTTGTGAGGCAGGCACGCCCAGCGATGTGCGCATGCATGCCAAGACAGAGTGGCAATGGGATTGTGCCGGAACGATGGGCGCTAGTGCCGTTTCTTGTTCGGCCCCCATAGCGGCGGCAGCGGCGGCTAAGACGGAGACTCTTTCTACGCCCAAGGAAAAGACACCACCTCAACCTTCCGCGCCGGAAGCCGTTTGTGGAAGTTCTGCGGGAAAAAGTCTGACCGAGAAACCCGATGACGACCTTTGTTCGGCGGGTAAGGCGAGCGCGGTGCGCGGAGCAGGTCCATGGAGTTGGACGTGTGGTCAGAAGGCCAAGGTAACATGCGAAGCGCAAAAAACAGCTGATGGCCTGTGTGGTGCGGCCAATGGCTCTGTTCAAAAAGAAGCCCCCTCTTCGGGTCTTTGCTCATCGGGCGCAGCGACGCCTGTAAGCGGCTCTGGCCCATGGATGTGGAGTTGCATAGGATCAGGTAGCGGGTCAAGCGCGAGTTGTTCGGTTGCCTCGCAAGCGCAGACCAAGGTGGACGGTCTGTGCGGTGCGGCATCAAATGCCGTGATCAATCAGGCCCCTGTTTCTGGTTTGTGCGATAGCGGCATGCCTAGCTCGGTTTATGGTGCTGGCCCATGGACATGGACTTGCTCGGGTATGAATGGCGGCATCGCCAGTACATGCGCGACGTCCAAGGTTTTGCCAAAAGCGCCACCACCTCCAGGGCCGCTCGTGAACGGTTTATGTGGCGCATCTAACGGCGTTTCTTCACTTGTCGCGCCGGAAGAAGATATGTGCTCGGCGGGTATGGCCACCGCGCTCAGCGGTAACGGGCCATGGAATTGGAGTTGCATCGGTGCGAACGGCGGTATGACGGTGAGTTGCACCGCGCCGTTGACGCCTCCGGCTCCTATCGTCGGCATGTGCGGCGCAGCGCATGGTGTTAGCACGTTGACAACGCCCAAGAGCGGGCTTTGCGGCGCGGGTATCGTGAGTGCTGTGAGCGGCAAGGGGCCGTGGACATGGAGTTGTTCCGGCACCAATGGCGGCGGCGCGGTGAGTTGCGTTGCTCCGTTGGCGGGGAAAGGCGCTTCGACGCAGTCCTTGCCCTCAATGGTCACGCCGTCCAATGGTGATGAGGCTCCAGCGCCTAAGGCGGCTCCTCTCGGTCTTGTGACGCCTCAACTGTCCTCTAAGGCTGTCTTGCCTGCGCTTAAGCCCGGCACGCTTCCTTCTTTGAAGTCGACAGGTAAGATTAAAAAGGACGCTTCTTCGGGTGACATGGGCGCGCCGCTCTCGGCCCCCGCCTTGCCGGAGGGAACAAAGGCCATGACGCCCCCCCCTGTGCGTGATGCGTCGCTACCGCCTGCTGGGTTGAAGCCGCCTGTGATCGACAGCGAAGGCAAGACCGTCCCCGGAACGCGTCTTGTCTTAGAACCTGAAGCATCGTTGATAAGCTTTGAGCGTGGCTCGGACAAGCTTGATAAGGATGCCGTCGAGGTGGTTGAAAATCTTATCCGCATTTTAAAAGCGCATGGCGAGGCTCGGATTACGCTTACGGCCTACTCCGACACGAACGGTACGATTACGCCACGTGAGGCGCGGCGCTTGTCGCTTAATCGGGCGCTGGCCATCCGCGACTTTATGACGACCAAAGGCATTGCCAGCAGCCGCGTGGACGTTCGTCCCATGGGCGCAAATGTTCCCTCGGGCGATATGGATCGTGTGGACGTAAAGGTCAATTAGGTCGGCTGGCCGTTTTAAATCGAGGTGAATAAGCGCCCAATAATGGCGCTTTTTCTCCCCCTAAAAACGGGCTATCGACATTATTTGTTATCAATAACTTAGCAAAAAAACATCGATTTACAGCCCCAAGAGCGTGGGATAGTGCCTCTCGGTCGCCTTCCGCTCAAAGTTAATGCCGTAACCCCTTGAAATATAATAAAACTGACTCGAATTTCGGCAGTACCTAACCCATTGTTTTTATGGCATAATGATCAAAAAGGTGTGGGTAGATTTCGTATAAGTTTATGATAGATTTGAGGAAAAGGGAGTTTTTGAAGGTGTCACAACAAAAACTGTCCGAAGTGTGGATGTTTTTCGATCTATCGAG
>JBAZRW010000007.1 GCA_041662785.1 Bdellovibrionales bacterium
AAATACATCGAGGATTGAAGAAGGATCGGCGGAGAAAAATGATCAGCTTTTTGCTCTCAAAATCGTGAATCTACCCACACCTTTTGATCATTATGCCTAAAAAGAAAACGGGATTCCCGCTTTCGCGGGAATGACGGGGTTAACGTTTGGTTTCAACCCATAACCGTCACCCCCGCCCCGTATCAAGTACGGGGCAGGCTCCAGCGGGGCCCGTTTGTTTTCTTCCTACGAGAGTCATTTCATAGGGTCGTTGGTATAAAAGCCTTAAGGCTTCTTGATCTCTTCGGTTTTGGCCCCTTGCTCTTCATCCCCCGAAAAGAAAATGTTACGCAAGATGCCGGGTGTCAACAAGGAGATGGGGTTAACGCTGACATCCATATTAGACAGAGGTCCTTTCACCGTAAAAGAAGCCGCAATCACGCCTTGTCCACTGCCGCCCGTAATCACATCGCCCAGCAAAGGGATATAGCCGATGATGCTGTTCATAAAACTAAAGGGCACAAGCGTCCCGTTTAGGTTAGCTTCGCTGGCGTCCATATTGACTCTGCCGTCCAAATTAATGCCGACCACAGAACCCGCCGCACGGACATCGCGCAAATCGACTTGATCCCCATGCCAGTGAAAATGGCCAAGCAAATGATCAAAGCTGGCGTCGCCCGTAATCAAATCCACAAAGCCAAAAGGCGACACAGCACTAAGGAGGCGCGCTAAAACAGGAAGGTCGGAAACGGTAAAGGAACTGATTTTAATTTTTCCATCGACCGCACGAGGCGCGTCAGCGCTTCCCTCGCCATTAATCTCAATCTCTCCACCCTTCACGCCATCGCTAAAGCCAAGCCCCATAAGCGCCATGCCAAAATTATCGCTTTTGAATTTAAAAAGAGCGCGTCCGTCTTTTTGCTCGAGGCGAAGGTGAACAGGCGTGCTGCCTTGCGCGACGCCCCACAAATCAATATCACGCCAGCCCTCTTGATCACGTTGTGCATGACCCGACAGGCTGGCCATAAAGCCCTTTTCGCTCGTATAGAGCTTGGTAACTTTCAGATCATAATTCTTGGGGCGTTTTACAAGGGGGGCGTTTTCTTTATCGCTGGTAAAACCGCTGATATCAAAGGCCTCGCCAGCCACCTTGATCGTCAAAGGCAAAGAAGGATCCACGGGGCTATCATAATGCACGCTTGCGTTGCTGCGCCCAACGATGAACGGGATCGCATCAAAAGAAACAAGTTGGCTCGTCGCAGCATCCAGCGACGCCGTTCCTTTGACCCGAATGCCCGTGCCTTGCAAATCAATGGATTTGAACGCAAGATTTTTGCCCTCTTCCAAATCCAGCGCAAAGGAAAATTGAGCCGCTGCGCCAGCCGATTTTTGCCACGCGATAGACTTAATTTGCACCGCGGCGGGCGTCAGGGAAACCTTGCCTTGAATCTTGGACAGCCCTTTTTGGATGTTTTGATAGTTAATCATAACGGGCGTCTCGCCTTGTACCTTGACCAGATTGCCAAGGCCGTAAAAAGCGTCCCATTGATCATTCTTCAAGCTCGCCGTGACGACCGCTTCATTGAGCGGCTTCTTGCCGTCGCTGTGGAAATTGCTTTTCCATTCCACCTTGGCCGGAACCTTGTTGAGCGCAATCCCGCCTTTAAGCCCAAAGCCATCTTTGGTGACATCAAGATCAAGATTGCCTTGCGAGAGAATAATGCCAGAAACAAGTTTCTGCGCTCCAAAGCCCTGTAGCGCGGCATTGGCCTTAACCTCGACATCTTTTAAAAGGAGCGAGTCCAACATCGGCATTTGAAGCGTCAAAACACCCTCAACCGTCCCGACACTGTCCTTGGGATCAAGGCCGACTTCCTTCGCATAACCAAGAGGCGGCGAGTCCAAAAGCGTCAGCACATTGCTAATCGGCCCCTGAATCTTGGCCGGAATAGTGATGGTCTGTATGTCCTCCTGAAAATGATCCATCACAATCGTAAAGGGCAACAGCTTGATCGGCCCTGTATGACCCGCCAGAATCTGAACGTCCATATGATCAAGATCAAACGTTGCATGGGCGAGGGCCTCATCAACCGCAGGCATGCCCTCAAGATAAGTGATGCGACCATCCTTAGCGTCGATAAAACCACCGCCTGACTCCAAGACGACATTTTCCAAATCATCAAGCTTGGCCATACCCTTGACCGTCACTTCGCCATGCGTAAAAACGCCCTTGCTCATATTGGCGGTCATCCAAAGATACGCATCAGGAATCACAGATTTAGGCCACAAAGAGCCAAACTGATCCATCGGAACGTCATCAAGCATGACCGTTGCCGAGAAGCTATTGTTTTGCTTTTTGCGCGAGTTCCACAAAGCCTCTAGCGCATTCTTAGGCGATGGCGCTTCGGCCTGTGCCGTCAAAAAGAGCTTAGGCCCTCCGAAATCGATTTCCGCGCGGGGAACCGTCAGGCCTTCCTTCTTCCTGTCATAGGCCGCCTCAAACACAAAGTGCTGCAACGAGCGCGGTTTCTCCCACAGATCAGGATAAACAAGAGTCCCCGCACCGCCCGTGATTTTGGCGTTAGCTTCCGCAATAGCCAGATCGCGATCCGTCTTGATCACAAGGCTCCCCGACACAGGGAACTCGGCGCCTTTTAAGGGGGCCAGCAAGGGATCAAACGATACAAAGGACGACAACCGAATGTCTTGAAAGGCTAAAATGACTTGATGCTGCTTTTCCTTATAGTCAAAACCATAAGTCAGCTGAACCGCCGAGGTGCGGTCTTTTTCGGACACAAGGATGGAGGCCTTCGCCTTCGTTTCTTGGTGATCATGATCCAGCGTGATTTCTGGAATCATCATATCCCATTTTTGCGTTGTCTTGAGGTCATGAAGGGACAAAACGACATCTTTAATGGCAATCTTGTGTTGCAATCGATCATTCGAAACTTCGTCGGCAATGTTCTGAAGAAAAGAAAGAACGCTGGCCGCCGAACGATCCGTTCGCCCCACCCCATCGTCATCTTGCGCGGTTCCAAAAGAAAGGACGCCATCCAGTCCTCGCACCAACCAAAAATGAGCGCGGTCAGCCGTAAACTCACTTGGCAAAATGCGGCCCCGCAAATAATGGCCAAGGGACATCTTTAAACTGGTTTTAGGAAAAGAAAGGACAGGAACCCCTTCCTTATTATTCAACTGAACGTCTTCACAGGTTAAGGTTAATGTCAGATTCTTTTCATCCCATTGCAGCGTCGAGGCCCCAACTTTGGCCGTCGTATGAGGAATAAGGCGTTCAAAAACACTTTCTATATAAGGCGTTAATCTTGTCGTCGTGACGGGATCAGCAATAAAACGCCACGCCAGCCCCACCGCCGCCAGCAAGAGAAGGAGGAACAAAAACGCCAGTAGTTTGAAGACGAAAGATAAAGCACGAGCCATGGCGCGCAGAATATCGATCCTAGGCGCGTCTGTCATGCGAAATTAAAAAAGAAGGAAAAACTGGAAAATCAAATGGTTCCATGATTTAATGCGCCTTTACGGCCCCTCGTGAATAAAGAGAATGCGACCTGTATAATGACTATCCAGCCCATCAACGAGAAAAACTTGGCCAAAGCTGCCCTCCTTATTCAAGAGGGGGGGCTTGTCGCCTTTCCCACGGAAACCGTTTACGGTCTTGGTGCGGATGCCACCAATGAAAAAGCTGTCGCCTCTATTTTTGAAGCCAAAGGCCGCCCCTCCTTCAACCCGCTGATCGTCCATGTGACGAAAAATACTGACCTCCTTCCCTATGTGGAATGGAATGATCGTGCGCGCTTGCTGGCCAAGATTTTCTGGCCAGGGCCGCTCACGTTTGTCTTGCGCCGCGCTGCGGGATCACCCATTGCCCCTTCTGTCAGTGGCAAGGGGGACACCATTGCGGTGCGCAGCCCCAACCACGCCATCGCGCAAGAACTGATCAACCGCTCTGGCTACCCCATCGCCGCGCCCAGCGCCAACGCCTCTGGCAAGCTTAGTCCCACAACAGCCGAACATGTTCTGGATTCACTTGGCGACAAGGTGGATATGATCCTTGATGGCGGCCCTACGCTTGTCGGCCTAGAATCCACCGTTTTGGATCTGACATCGGCTGTCCCTACCATTCTGCGTCCCGGATGCGTTACCAAAGAATCCCTGATAGCTTTGCTGGGCGAGGTGCAGGAGGCCAAAGCCATAACGGACGCGCCCCAAAGTCCGGGCATGCTATCAAGCCACTATGCGCCGCGCCTGCCGCTTCGTCTGAATGCTTTGTGCGCGAACGACGATGAGGCCTTTGTGACCTTTGGCCCCGATTTGTTTGTGCATAGCGGCGCGTACCGCATCAACCTTAGCCCTCGCGGTAATTTGGATGAGGCGGCGGCCAATTTGTTTTCGATGTTACGGATTGTGGATCGTGAGCCATATAAGGGCATCGCCGTCATGCCCATCCCCATGGAGGGGCTGGGCGTAGCTATCAACGACCGTTTGGCTCGCGCTGCCGCACCTAGGGATTAGACCGCCTGCGCCAACGTGGTCAGGACGGATTTTCTACGGCTCTCGTCATCGCTTCCGTCAAGGCGGCGCACTTTATCCATCGCATCCAGCCCCATCGTCTCCATATCCATCTGCGCCAGCACCATTGTCGCGAAGGGCGAGGTCGTTGTAGCGGGATGAAGAGAAACGCCGCCAGCCTTAAGGCCGCTTACGCTCGTCCCCAGACTGGCCATCGTGATGTTGGTGGCGGTATCGACATCAGCCTGCGCTTGAACCGTCGCGTTATAAGTGGGCTGAGCCGAGGCCACCGCCACAGAACTAACAGCGGGAGCCTTATCAAACTTGGCGGCAAACTTTGCGTAAATCTGGGATACGCTGCGCGGCTTGCCCGTTTCAGAATCGTAAAACACGGACCTATTCGCCGCCGCCGCTTGTGGGAGTAAATCCGCCGCGCTGGCACTGGGATTTTCCTTCATGGCGTTGAGGAACGTGCTCGCCCCACCGCTGCCCAGAAAATGCGCCATATACATTTCGGTGGAGCCAATCTTACCACCGACTTTTTTCTCCAAAGCCTCTTTATTGATGTTGGCGAGTTCAGCCGCCATGTTCGCGGCAACTTCAGGATTCGTGCGAAGCGCAAGGATCGCCTTTTTATCGGCGGCATTAGCCACCCGCGCCGTGCCGTCCGCGCCAACGGTAATTTTAGCGGCTATGTCGCCAAGGCCATACTTGTCGCCGCTGGCTTTGACCGTCTTCAGCCACGTTTGATCGATAAACTGGTAGAGGCCTGTGGCCGAGCTGCTCCCCGCTTTGGCTGTAGGGTTCAAATCGCTCTCTTGCGAGGCCTTATTCAAAAGGTAGGCAAAATCGACCCCCGACTTGGCACTTGCGGCCTTAATCGCGGCCACAACACGGGCTTTGCCGGTCGGGGCCACCGAGCCGGACTGCGCTATCATGCTGATATTATTTGCGTTGTTAACCAAGGTGGAACTCATTTAGTTATTGAAACATCTCCCCGCCCCTTCTACGTTGCAAGGGTTGTGCCAAAGATATTTGTAGACAAATCAATAAAAGAAAACGGGACTCTCGCTTTCGCGGGAGTGACGGTAAGGTGTTGGAATAGAATGCCTCTACTGTCATCCCCGCGAAAGCGGGGATCCCGTTTGTTTCTTTCTTCGCTAGGGACCAAATGCCCGACCTAACACACGAAACACTACATGGCCTATCCTTGGGCAAAATCATCTGCGGCGTGGATGAGGTTGGCCGAGGCCCCCTTGCTGGCCCCGTTGTCGCGGCGGCGGCAATCCTGCCTACCCAAGGTTTGCCGCCTGAGATCGCGTGTAAAATAAACGACAGCAAGAAGCTGTCCGAAAAACAGCGCGAGGCTTTGTTCCCCGCGCTCACCACCCTTTGCACCTATGCCGTCGCGCAGGCAAGTGTGGAGGAGATTGACAACCTCAACATCCTGCACGCCTCGCTTCTGGCCATGACGCGGGCGGTGCGCGGCCTGTCCCAAGCGCCCGACCATGCACTGATCGATGGCAACAAGCTGCCCAAAGACCTACCCTGCCCCGCCACAACGATCATCAAGGGCGACAGCAAGAGCCTGTCCATCGCGACGGCCTCGATCATCGCCAAGGTCACGCGTGATCGCCTGATGAAGGAATTGGCGCTGGCACATCCCGCCTATGGCTGGGAGCACAACGCGGGCTATGGCACGGCGGCGCATCTGGCCGCGCTGCAAACCCACGGCGTCACCATCTGGCATCGCGGCTCCTTCGCGCCTGTGGCAGCGGCAAAATTGCTAAACAAATGATTCCAATGACTCTTTGGGTCAGTTTTCGCTTGCCATCGGGGGCATTTGTGGATAACTCTTACCATCGAATGAAATTGGCGATTGTCGCTTAACCACAATCGTCATCCCGCTGAAAAGCGGGATCCAGCGCGCGGCGTCTGCCGCGCTTATGACTCATACGCGCCGTGGACACGGCGCACTGGATACCGGCCTTCGCCGGTATGACGGCCAAGAAATGACGGTTTGGACAACCAATGACTATTGGTAAGGACACAAAAATAAAACGCCATCCCAAGACCGTTTCAAAAGCTTGTGGAACAAAAGCGCCGCCCGCCAAAAAGGGCGCGGTGAAAAAGGTTGCGAAAAGCAAAATCGAACCCTCCATCGTCGCTCTGCCGCTGAACAAAATCTTGCTCGGCGAGTGTATTGAGCTTATGCGCGGGCTGCCGGATGGTTGCCTTGACGCGGTATTTGCGGATCCGCCGTACTTTCTGCAACTGGGTGGAGAGCTGCACCGCCCCGATCATTCTCTGGTCGATGCGTGCGATGACGAGTGGGACAAGTTCAGCGACTTTGCCGAATACGACCGCTTCACCTATGACTGGCTGAAAGAAGCCAAACGCCTTTTAAAACCCGATGGCGCTCTATGGGTCATCGGCAGCTATCACAACATTTTCCGCGTCGGCGCAATCTTGCAGAATCTGGGCTTCTGGATTTTGAACGACATCATTTGGTGCAAGACAAACCCCATGCCGAACTTTCGCGGCAAGCGCTTTACCAACGCGCATGAAACGCTGATCTGGGCAGCAAAATCGCAAACCGCCAAGCCCTGCTTCAACTATGAAGCGATGAAGAACATGAACGACGAAAAGCAAATGCGCAGTGATTGGAACCTGCCCATCTGCTCCGGCCATGAACGCCGCCGCGATGATGAGGGCGAGAAACTGCATCCCACGCAAAAGCCGGAATCGCTTTTATACCGCGTGATTACCTCTTCCACCAAAGTGGGCGACGTGATCCTTGATCCCTTCTTTGGCAGCGGCACGACGGGCGCGGTGGCCAAGAAACTGGAGCGCAACTTTATTGGGCTAGAGCGCGACCCGCGCTATGCCAAGTATGCCGAAAAGCGCATCGCGGAAATCCCCGCCGCACCACAGGCCGAGTTCCTTATCACCAACGCCAAGCGCGATGAGCCACGCGTGCCCTTTGGCGCGGTGCTAGAGCGCGGGCTTCTGAACGCAGGCGACACCTTGTTTGACGAACGCAACCGCTACCGCGCGCGCGTGAAGTCCGACGCGACACTGATCGCCTCTATCGCCACAGGCGAGGAAGTGCGCGGCTCCATCCACAAAGTCGGGGCAACAGTCCAAGGCCTTCCCGCCTGCAACGGCTGGACGTTCTGGTGTTTTGAAGCCGAGGGCGGCAAGCTGATCCCCATCGACCTTTTACGCCAAAAAATCCGCGCCGAAACGGCGGGGGTTGTGGGATAGAAAGTTTAGGGCCTAAACCCTATTCAGAATCTCGGATCGTCAAAAAGCCAAAGCCGAGGCGAGATTATGGGTAGGGTTTTATCCCCGTTATCCACAGGTCATTTATCCACAAGCTTTTTTTCGTTTAGGCGGACGGTTAAACCTTTGCTATGACAATGGCCATGAACGACACCATCACCTCTCTTCCCGCTTTGCGCTCTGTTTCGACGGACATGACTCAACCACGCGCCCTGCCCCATAATATCGAGGCTGAACAAGCCCTTTTGGGCGCGATCCTTGTCAACAACAACGTCTATGAAAAGGTCGGTGAGCTTTTGGCTCCTGATCAATTCTATGACCCTGTTCACCAGCGCATCTTTGATGCCATCGCGACGCTGATCCAGCGCGGTCAAATCGCCGATCCCAAAACGCTGCGTGGTTTGTTTGAAAATGACCCTGCCCTTGCCAACGTCGGCGGGGCGCATTATCTGGGCGATCTAGCGGCCAGCATTATCTCGGTCATCAACGCGCAAGACTACGCGCAGCTGATCCACGACCTACACCTTCGCCGCCAGCTGATCACGCTGGGCGAAGACATTGTCAACGACGCGTTCCAGCAAAACCTTGAAGACACCGCGCCCAAGCAAATCGAACGCGCCGAACACAGTTTGTTTGAGCTGGCGCAAACGGGCGAGCTTGATCGCGGCTTTGTTAAACTGGAAAAGTCGCTGACCGTTTCGCTGCGCCTTGCTGACGAAGCCTTTAAGCGCGACAGCCATGTGACAGGCGTCACTACAGGTCTACGCGATATGGATCGCAAGCTGGGCGGCTTTCAAAAATCCGACCTCATCATCCTTGCCGGACGCCCCTCCATGGGTAAAACGGCGCTGGCCACCAACATCGCGATTAACGCGGCGAAGGCGCATCATGACAGCAGCGGCAAGGAAGGCTCCGCCGTCGCGTTTTTCTCGCTTGAAATGTCCAGCGAGCAACTCTCCACCCGCTTGCTAGGCGACTATTCCAGCGTGCCGTCCGACAAAATCCGGCGCGGGGAGATCAAGCAAGACGACTTCAACAAGTTTCTTGAGGCCACCAAGTTCCTCTCTCGCGCGCCGCTTTATATCGACGACACACCGGGTCTGACCGTTGCGGCGCTACGCACCCGCGCCCGCCGCCTGAAGCGCCTTGTCCCCGCGCTGGGCCTTATCGTCATCGACTACCTTCAACTGCTTCACGGCATGGCGAAAGGCAGCGACAACCGCGTGCAAGAAGTCTCAGAAATCACGCGCGGTCTTAAAGGCCTTGCCAAAGAGCTGGAAGTGCCCGTTCTGGCGCTCTCACAGCTTTCAAGAGCCGTTGAATCGCGTGAGGACAAACACCCGCAGCTATCGGATTTGCGCGAGTCAGGCTCCATCGAGCAAGACGCCGACGTCGTCATGTTCGTGTACCGCGAGGAATACTACCACGCGCGTAGCGAGCCCGCTCGCCGCGCCGACGAAGGCGAAGAAAAGTTCAACACGCGCTATCAGCGCTGGATGGAGCGCGGTGAGGAAGTCCGCAACATCGCCGAAGTCCTGATCGCCAAACAGCGCCACGGCCCCATCGGAACAGTGCCCTTGCACTTCGATGGTCAGTTCACGCGCTTTAGCAATCTGGAACGCCAGTTCAACGCGGTTGAATCGTAATTTCTATTTGTGTTTGATTTCCATCACGCCCAGCAGAAAGGCTGAAAAGCCTAGCTGCAAGCTAGCGACGATGCAGGTAACAGCCACAATTAAAACGCGCATGGCATCACGGTAATCCAAAGCGCCAAAGTTAACCGCCGACCAGCGATGCGCCGCCCACAGCGCTGCGCCAACGCCAATCGCCAGCAAGACACCCGACAGCCCCAACAGATGCTCTAGTTTTAAATCCATCAGCAGCCGGTCATAGCGCGAGCGATCCGGCAGAATGCCGTTGCGATGCGCATAGGCCCGTGCCAGCACGCCGAACGTGATCGTCTGCACGCCGACAAGGATGCTCATCGCGCCGACCAGCAGCGTGTGCACGTCAAGGCCCACACCGTCCGCAATCATCATTGGCCCCGGTAAAAGGAGCGCGGCAATCAGCAGCCCCGCAACAATCAGCGCAAGACCTGAATACAAATACAGCCAACGCGGCGAGTACAGCAGCAGAAAGCGCAAATGCCGCCAGCCATCGCGCCACGGATGCAAGTGAGGCTTTCTATCCCTGCCATCAGGATAAAGCGTCACGGGAACCTCGGCTATCGTCAGGCCATGCAAAGAAGCCCTCACGATCATCTCGCTGGCATATTCCATACCAACTGTTTTGAGGTCGAGGGTTCGGATCGCTTCGCGATCAAACCCGCGCAGCCCACAATGAAAATCCCCCAAAGGTATTTTAAAAAACAGCCGCCCGATAAAGCTAAGGACAGGATTGCCAAGCCAGCGGTTCAAGCGAGGCATCGCACCCGCCTTAATCCCGCCCTTAAACCTGTTGCCAACGACCAGCTGTGTGCCGGAACGCAAAGCCTCCAACAGCGGCATAATCGCGTCGAAATCATAACTATCGTCCGCGTCGGCCATAATAACAAAGCGTCCCCGCGCCGCTGCAATTCCGCCCGCCAAGGCCGCGCCATAGCCGCGCCCAGCCACGCAGATGACCCGCGCACCAGCCCCTTGCGCCAATGCCACCGATCCGTCCTGACTGCCATTATCGGCCACGATAATCTCGCCGCGCACGCCCTGTTGCGCCAGAAAACCGTGGGCTTTTGCAAGGCAAGCAGGAAGCGTCCGCGCCTCGTTCAGGCACGGCATCACGATGGACAATTCTAAAGAATTTTCAAACAACGAATCAAACATAGGAGAAAGGATACCCTCTTTCCCTCTCAAGGGCGACACGCCTCTTATACTAACGGCCTAAAGACTGACTCTTATGGCAAGCTTTTTCCTTTAGCGTCATACCGGCGAAAGCCGGTATCCAGTGCGCCGTGTCCACGGCGCATATGAGTCATACGCGCGGCAGACGCCGCGCGCTGGATCCCGCTTTTCAGCGGGATGACGAAAGGGGGTTTGTTCGTCCATGTGTTATTCATTATAGCCGTTGGTATTACCCCGCGTTCAACGCTGGCGTTTCCTCTTCAAGGGGTTCCGTCTTGCGCCCTAGCAATCGCCTGACAATGTCTTCCGTCCAGTTGTTGTCATAGGCATGGATCATTTCTCGCTGTTCGGGGGTATAATCGCCTTGACGGCGACCATAATACGTCCGGAAAGCACGAAGCTCCTTGACCTCATACCGGATATCGTCCGACAACGCGGCACGCATCTTCTTCCTGCGATCAGCCATCCGCTCCATCTCGTCAACGACCTTATCAAGCTCCTTTTCATCAGGAGACATTAAAGCCGAAAAGAGCCTATGCGCGAACACTGGCCCACCCTCCGATGAGAATAGGCCTTCATAGAGATCCTCCTCACCAAAGCTATGATAATTGTCCATGGCCGTTCCCCTCCCTTCGCAAAAGCGCGTCACAACGCGCCACCATAAAAACGAAGAACAAAACAGATCCCATTAACTGTCGTTCATTATACCGCAAAGAGGCCCTTCACCCCAACCTTTTTCCATATAAGCCTATAGACCCGATTATCGTGATTTTCCTATTAATATCAATAAATTGTGCCCAACCTTTACTTTGAGGGGCAAGCTCACTACATTCGGCGGCTGACAGACCATAAAGGATGACCCCATGAAAGTACTTTTGGCGCAGCCTCGCGGCATTTGCGCAGGCGTTGAACGCGCAATTGAAATCGTTGAGCTCTCTTTGGCGAAGTTCGGCCCCCCCATTTATGTGCGGCACGAAATCGTTCATAACCGCCATGTCGTCAACCGCTTAGCGGCCAAAGGCGTCGTGTTTGTCGAGGAAACGGACGAAGTCCCCGAAGGCGCAGTCATCATCTTTAGCGCTCACGGCGTTTCGGAAGGCGTTGAAAAGCACGCCAAAGAACGCGGCCTTACCGTGATCGATGCGACTTGCCCGCTTGTGTCCAAGGTTCATACCGAAGGCCAGCGCTACGCCCGCACAGGCTTTGAGATTATCATGGTTGGCCATGAAGGCCATCCAGAGATTGAAGGCACGCTGGGGCGCATCCCCGCAAACGTCCATCTGATTTCAACCGTCGAGGATGTGGCCACGCTTAACGTCACAAGCCCCGACAAGCTTGCCTATATCACGCAAACGACGTTGAGCGTCGATGACACCAAGGCCGTGATTGACGCGCTGAAAGCGCGTTTCCCGAACATTGTCGGCCCAACGATCCGCGACATTTGCTATGCCACGCAAAACCGCCAAGGCGCGGTGCGTGAACTGGCCAAGCACGTCGATGTCGTCCTTGTGATCGGGGCGCATAACAGCTCAAACTCCTCGCGCCTGCGCGAACGCGCCGAAGAAGTGGGCGTTCCGGCCTATTTAATTGAAGACGCCTCGCAGCTTGATCCAGCATGGATCAAGGACAAAAACGTCGTCGGCATCACGGCGGGAGCCTCAGCCCCCGAAGATTTGATCGAAGGGTTGATCGACCGCATCAAAGAAATCGCCCCTGTCACCGAAGTTGCCGTCCATCCGGGCGTCGAAGAAAACGTCCATTTCCGCCTTCCCCTTTCGCTCACCAAAGAAGGTGGTGTGGAAGAAGAAACAGAGGCCGAATAAACTAAAACCCGTTAAAAAAGGAAAGTGCCCGTGTCCGTACCCCTTCGCCAACAATTTGATGTCGCCCTTTATATCCTCAAGCAAAAGTTGAGTGGTAACAAGCGCTATCCGCTCGTTCTGATGCTGGAGCCTTTGTTCCGCTGCAACCTCTCATGCCCAGGCTGCGGCAAGGTCGATTATCCGGCAGAAATCCTCAATCAACGCCTTTCGGTTTCGGACTGTCTTGCGGCGGCGGCGGAGTGCGGCGCACCTATCGTTTCCATTCCGGGTGGTGAGCCGTTGGTTCACCGTGACATGCCCGCGATTGTCGAAGGCCTGATCGCGCAAAAACGGCACATCTATCTTTGCACCAACGCGCTGCTCCTTGAAAAGAAGATCGGCGAATACAAGCCCTCCCCCTACCTGACCCTCTCTGTCCATCTGGACGGCGGCAACGACGACCACAACCGCTCGGTCAACCGCGATGGCGTTTATGAGATCGCCGAACGCGCGATCAAGCTGGCGCTATCCAAAGGCTTTCGCGTCAACATCAACTCGACGCTGTTCAACAACGCCTCGCCCGAACGCATGGCCAATTTCTTTGACCATATGATGGAAATCGGCCTTCATGGCGTCATGCTTTCCCCGGGCTATGCCTATGAACGCGCGGCGGATCAACAGCACTTCCTTAACCGCACAGCGACGAAGAACCTGTTCCGCGAGATTTTCCGCATTGGCCGCGCCCGCCGCAAACAAGGCCTGCCCAAGTGGCGCTTTACGCAATCCTCGCTGTTCCTTGACTATCTATGCGGCAACCAGACCTATGAATGCACACCGTGGGGAACACCGACCTATAATATCTTTGGCTGGCAAAAACCGTGCTACCTAATCGGCGAGGGCTTCGTCAAAACCTTCAAAGAACTGATGGACACGACGCCGTGGGATCAATACGGCACTGGCCGCTATGAAAAATGCGCGGACTGCATGGTACATTGTGGGTATGAGCCGACGGCAGCGCAAGACGCCCTGCAAAACCCGCTCAAATCCCTGATCGTCGCGTTGCGCGGCCCGCGTACCGAAGGCCCGATGGCGCCAGAGCTAGACACCACGAACCAACGCCCCGCCGAGTACGTCTTTTCCCAGCATGTGCAGGAAACCATGGACGCGATTGCCACGGGCAAAGCCCGCACGATCACGGACGATGGCAGCGCTGCCTCGGACGATAGCTGTGACGGCCACGGCGCTTGCTGCTGCAGCTGCGGGTGCGACGGGAAGCGGTAACCTCTTTTGCAAATCAAAATAAAAAGGGCGGGCGACGTTTTTACTTCCCCGCCTTTTTCTTGACGACAGATATCCATATAGTCGAATCATACTAATGAACCTATGGACACCCACCCATTTCCGTCATCGCGAGGGGGCGTCTTGTCCGGCGTAGCTGCGAAGCAGCGAAGACGGAAGCCCCCGTGGCGATCCATCTCCTGAACATTTCACCATCATCCCTGTTGCAATGTTCAGGAGATGGACTGCCGCGTCGCCTTTTCAAGGCTCCTCGCAGTGACGGCGGGTAGCATCATGGAAATTAAGGGTTCGACGATAAATCTCACGACTGAAAAAGGGGATATTTTTTTCGCAAGTTAAAACAGTAAAATAAGTCGTGAAAGCAGTAACCTTTTTCTAAAAGGGACAAAAAACATGCCCCAATTATGTCCCACTATAGCCACACTTATCTGTTCAGATTCATTGTGATCAGAAAAAGGAGGGACTCTTATGACAGCCGCTATGCCACAAACCGCCGATCAAGTGACGAAGCCCGTTTCTTGCCAAAAGTGCGCCCATGTTGTTCGCCCTTCGCTTGTTTTTCGCGCGGCAAATTACCTAACTTACAATGATGTCCTCCCCCCTCCCGTCTGCGCGGGTTTTGGCAACGGCATACGCACCAAGAGGGATAAACATTTGGAAACGGACGAAGGCATACTAAGGACAGTCGTGATCCGCTTAGCGCCCTCTGGCAAAGCGACAACCCGTATTGTCTCCAAGGGCAAACCGCTCTCTTGCAAGGATGCCAATTTCGATGGCCAATGCCCTAATTTTGAGCGAAAAAATCTACGCTTTCTTCCCCAAACCCTAAAACTGCTGATTATCGGCTAACAAAGGGCGGGGGAAGTTTTTATATCCCCGCTTTTTTCTTGACCTGCGGATAGCAATGAAGGTCGCGGTCGGGGAACGCGCCGCCGCGCACTTCCTTGGCATAGGTCGCGGCGGCCTTGCTGACCTCTTTGGCCAAATGCGCGTACTGCTTCACGAACTTCGGCTTCGGCCCGCTTTCGCCCAGCAAACCCAGCATATCCTCGGCCACCAGAATCTGCCCATCGCAATCGGGGGAGCCACCAATGCCGATAGTGGGGATGGCGACGCCCCGCGTGATCTTACGCGCCAACGGCTCTTCCACCGCCTCAATCACCAGCGAGAAAGCGCCCGCCGCTGTGATCGCCATCGCGTCGTCCATAATCTTTTTGCGCTCGACGTCTTTACGCCCACGAGCGCCATAGCCCCCCAGTACGTTGACGGATTGGGGCGTAAGGCCGACATGGCCCATCACGGGGATGCCGCGCTGTGCCAGAAAGGCTACCGTCTCGGCCATCTCAACGCCGCCTTCCAGCTTCACCGCGCCGCAGCCTGTCTCCTTCATCACGCGGGCACACGCCTCAAACGCAACTTGCGGCGATGTTTGATAAGAACCAAAAGGCATATCGACGACAACCAAAGCCTTAACCGAGTTTTCGACAACAGCGCGGCCACCTTTAATGACATCCTCCAACACCACGGGCAGCGTGCTTTTATAGCCCATCTGCACCATGCCCATGGAATCGCCAATAAGCAGCATATCGACATGCTCATCCAAAAGACGCGCCATCCACGCGTTATAGGCGGTCAGGCACACCAGCTTCTCGCCGCCCTTACGCGCCGTGAACGCGGGCGCAGTCATACGTTTAACGGTTGCTTGCAGGCTCATGATACACCTCCTTCAAAGCTGTAACAGCAAAGCGTAAAGAGCGCATCGCCAAAAACGTATTGTAGCCAAGGCGCGTTAGATCGAACAACTGCGCGGGCGTTTTCTTGATCGATTGCCACACGGCGCTTGTATCCACGCCGCCCTCGGCGGTGAGCGGCAACAAGGCCGCAGGCGGTAAATCCATATCAAAGGGGTCACTGACCGCGCGAATAACATTGAACGGGATTCCAGCCTCATGCGCTTGACGCGCAACAATATGGCTTTCCATATCCACGGCCATGCACGCGGTGCGGCGATAGATCATCGCCTTATCCTGCGCCCGCGCCGCGATCCGATCGCCGCCCCAAAACGAAACGCATAAGGCGCGAGGAAGCTTGTCAACCAAGGATTGATACGCCGCGCCATCGGCCTCCCACGCATCGCCAAGCGCCATCACGCTTGTGCCAAACAGCAAATCGCCCGCGACCAAATCGGGACTGACCGCGCCGCACAGGCCAAAGCTGATAAGCCGCTGCGCGCCTTGATCGATCATGTGGCTTACAAGAGCTTTGGCACGATCATGCCGCGCGCCACTACACCCCACCATCACGTCAGGGATCTTGTCCGCGATCACCGCCTCGCTCTTCATGCCGCACAAGATTCCGATCATGGCTGCCTACATCCCCACCATAACAGGGCTAACGTTGCCCTGCTTCAAGTTGCGATACCGCGCAAGCGCCCACGCGGGGAAGTACGCCTTATACCCGTGATAGCTTAGGTAAAACACGCGCGGGAACCCGACAGCGGTATAATAATCCTCTGCCCACGTTCCATCGTCCTTTTGCGTTGAGGCCAAATGCGCCACACCCTGCGCCACGGCCTGATGATCCACCTCGCCCGCTGCCATAAGCGCGAGCAAAGCCCACGCGGTCTGCGCAGGTGTGGACGGGGCGCCCTCGCCCTTCGGCGTGCCCGCGTAATAGCTTGCGCCGCTTTCGCCCCAACCGCCATCGGCTTGCTGCCGCGCCAAAAGCCACGCGACCGCGCGGCGAACCATAGGATCCTGATGATCAATGCCAATCGCGTTCAGGGCACACAAAACCGACCATGTGCCGTAAATATAATTCGTGCCCCAACGGCCAAACCAGCAGCCTTCTGGCTCTTGATCGCCGCGCAAATAGGCAATCGCGGAGGCCACCGCCGGATGATCCTTTTTATAACCCAGTTGGCCCAGCATCGACAGGCATCGCGCCGAAACGTCTGCGCTGGGCGGATCTAGCAAAGCGCCATGATCGGCAAACGGAATATGGTTCAAATAATAATATGTATTGTCGGCATCGAACGCGCCCCAGCCGCCATTCTTTGATTGAAGGCCCAGCACCCACTCCACAGCGCGATCAATCACGGCGCGATAGCGATCATGGTCAAGGCGATCCATCGCCATCACGACAACGGCGGTATCGTCCAGATCGGGATAATACGCATTATTGTACTGAAAAGCCCAACCGCCAGCCCTCACGTTAGGACGCCATGAGGCCCAATCCCCGACGACATCCAGCACTTGCTTCCCCACCAGCCAATCGCACGCCTTGATCGCTATCGCCTTATCAAGTCCCGCTTCCTGCACCGCATGCGCCGCCAGTGCCGTATCCCACACGGGCGAAAAACAAGGCTGGCAATAGGCGCGGCGCTTACCGTCATCGATCACCATCAAATCAATCGCCTTAAGAGCCTGCGCAAACAAAGGGTCATTATGATCAACGCCCAGCCTGTCCCACATCATAACAGAATTCGCCATGGCGGGGTATATTGCGCCAAGCCCATCAACACCGTTCGCCCGCGTCTTTACCCACGCGGTCGCCTTATCAATTGCTTTTTGGCGCAAGCCTTTGGGAAAGAACGGCTCGACCAACCGCAACAGCGCATCCACAACGCGAAAAACAGGCACTAAAAAAGAGCCCGAAGGATTTGACTGCCAATTTTTGACGCTTTGGGGCGGCGTCACGAAAAGCTCGTCAATCGTAATGCCGTCCGGATTCTTCGCCAGCGGCTTGAGGGCGCACAAAACGAGCAAAGGCACGATCACGGTGCGCGACCAATAGGCAATCTTGTCCAAATGAAAAGGGAACCAGCGCGGCAGCAGCATAATCTCGACAGGCATCACGGGAACGGCCTTCCACGGAACCGCGCCGAAAAGGGCCATCTGAATGCGCGTGAAAACGTTACTCTTCGCCGCGCCGCCATGCGCCAAAATCGTGCGGCGAGCGTTGATCATGTGGCCCGCATAGATATCCTCGCCTGTGCATTTCAAAGCGTAATAGGCCTTGACGCTTGCGCTCATATCAAACGCGCCGCGATGGAACAAAGGCCATCCGCCATGCTCTTCTTGAATATCGCGCAGGTAAGTCGCCATCCGCTTATGCAAGGCTTTTTGATCGGACGTCAGCCGCCCCAGAAAATGATCCAGTAAAATGTATTCCGCCGGAATCGTCGCATCGGCTTCCAACGGATAAACCCAGTGGCCGTCTTCTTTCTGCGCAGCAGCCAAAGCCTCAACGCTTCCGCTCAGCGCTTTTTGCAAAGCGGCATCACCGCCCGCCAAACCACCCGCTACGGAGCCACTCACCCCACCCGTCATTCCTGCCGTCATTTTTTCTAACCTTCTTATTCGGACTGCTAAAACAAGGGGTTCGCTATAGCACAAAAGCCCCCGAAAGCCGAATCCTGAATGAAGAATAATTGTGGGGGCTGAGGCAAGGCCTCAATTATGTTAGCTTGCGGCGAAAATGGTGATTTTCGAGAACCGGAGCGCAGCGTACGTTAAAGTACGTGAGCACCGGAAGCGCAGAAAAACGACATTTGCAGCCCAAGATAACATAATTGAGGCTTTGCCTTAATACTTAATGCCATAAAAACGATAGTATTTCAGCCCATGCCCAAGCGCCGCGAGGCGGCGCGACCAAAAATCAACCTCACGCACCACAGTGCGCTTTGTATCCACATCCGGCACGTTGGTTCTCATATAGGGAACCAGATCAACAAGACCTGCCAGAATATTATTCTTGTAAAGGGCCGTCTGATCCTCGGCGATGCGCAGATCATAGCCCATGCCCTTCCATGTTTTGATCAATTCCAACTGCGTTAAAGGCGCCATCGCCTTCTCGCGTTCCAACCACTTCACGATAGCGGGCTTCTCCCGCATAGAGGGGTTAAGAACAAAGTCGGTAAAAACAATCTGCCCTCCGCCATTCTTTAAACTGGCATCGACCGCCTTGAAGAACTTTTCCTTGCCGACGACACGGCAAAAAACTTCGCGCGCAATAATGCAATCATATTTACGGGTCGCGCTATACTCGGCAGGATCATAAAACGTAACAGGCGCTTTCTTGCTTTTCGCGGCGGCAATCGACATGATCATCCCACGCTGCGCAAGGGTTTGGTTCGCCTCTAAGCCCGTCACATAGCACTTATAATCCTCGGCCAACTTACGCGCCATATCGCCAAGACCCGCCCCCAGATCCAAAACGCTCGCTTCATCATTCAACCCCAACGGCGAGGCCAAAGCGTCGATATAGGCAGCGCCCCCAGGAAAAGAGCTTCCCGCACCCCACATCACTTCCATAACTTGAATGCGATCCGCCATCCAATCACGGATTTCCTCCGTTGTTTCCGCGCCGGCCATACCGTCCTGAGCGGGTGGAACGACAAAGTCGGCAATATCAGCGGTACGCGAAACAGGCTTGGCGGGCGTCGAGGCCTTGCGCGAAAACAGCCCCTTCTTGTCCAAGAAAGAAAAGAGCCCCCCCTGCGCTTTACCGCGCGGCTTCGGATCCTTCCAATAATCACGGGCAAGCCCCAACGCCGCGATACGCACGCGAAGCAACCGCGCCTGTAGCACGGGATTTTCAATAAGACTTGCGATAGGATTGCCCATGGCAAAGAAAACAGCGGTTGGATCAGTTAAGGGGAAACCCCGACGATTCTGGCATCCTAAAGCATTAACCACAAGTTGAGAATCAAAAAAAGAGCCCTTATTTCTTCTCCGGCCCCTTCCATTTTTCAAAGCTTCTGGCACCGGTATAGCCCAAATACCCCATGCCAAACAGATTGATAATGGGTTCTGGCAGGGCCTGCAGCCACGCCTTAAAGCCCTCTGTCACGCTTTTGGCAACTTCGGGCTCAAAAGCAAACAGCACGCCCATCGGCAGCGAGGCCAGCAACAGGACGTAAATCACGTACATGAACGAAGGCCGTGCGCGGCTTGTCCACGGGTCGGTGCTTTGCGCCTCGGCCAAAATGGGCGACAGTTGCGCCTGTATCTCTTGCAAGGCTTGCTGCCCCTCTTGCTGCATAAGCTGCAGCTTGGCCTCGGCCCGCGCCTTTTCATCGGGAATCAACTTATCAAGTAAAGAAAAAATCGGTGTAATAAGAGCTTGCCACATCGTGTGCCTCCGTTTGTTTAAAAAAAGCATTCAGCATTCAGGATTCAGCATTTAGGGAAGATAGCTAAATGCTGAATCCTGAATGCTGAATCCTGAATGCTAACGCTTTCGCCATAACGCCCCTTCGGCAGCGCGGCGGCGGGCAAGGCCGCCCAGTTCCTCGCCATTGCAATGCACCCACCGGTTTAGCTGCGCGGGGACTTGCTCGTACCAACCGCGATTAAGCAACTTCAAAAGCGTCGATCCATCAAACGCTGCAACACCGACGTTAAAGACAAAACTCACCAACGCGGCAAACTCGTTATCCTCAAGAGGCACTTTGACAAGCCGCGCAACGGCGCGTTCGAACACGTTCAAATCCTCTAGCAAAAGGCGGTTAGCTTCGGCCTCATCAATCACCATGGTCGGATACGTCGTGCGCGTGTGGCCATAGCCAATCGTCCACAAGCCTTTGGGACAACGGTAAGCCTTCAAATGCAGGCCTTCATAGTTTTTGATCAGCGTAAGCCCAACCTCGTTAATGCGCCGCGCCATCCACGGCATCGCGCCCAGCGCCCTGCCTGTCGTCTCTCCAAGACCTTCCATAATCGCTCCTTATAAAAATGAGTTAGAAAATAACCCCTACTTCTCCCCGATCCGTTTTTCGATCCGCTCAAGAAGGACGGTCTGGGCGGCGACCCGTTCCTCGATCCGCGCGAGGCGTTGCAAGACCATCCCCGAAGCATCGTCCACTTTGGCTACGCTGCCCTCCAGCCGCTCGACCCGCTGCTCGATAAAGGCCTTGTCCCGCGCCTGCGCCGACACCCACCAGATCGCGCCAGAGCCCTGCACCAAAATCGTGATCAGCACCGCAAGCGGCAGACCGCGAATGATCCCGTCATGCACTTCGAATTTCATCACACATACCCCCCCAATAAAGCCCATGCGCTGCCGTTGTAGGCATAGAACTTGCCATCGGCCTGCGAGAAGGCGAGCCATCCAGCTTTGGGCGCTTTAAATCGCCAGCCAGAGAAATAAAGGGCGACTTGCCCAGCCTTGCCTTCCCATGCGCCCGTGGGCGAAGGCCCGACGATATAGGCCGCGCCGTCTGCGGGTGAAGCAGGCGGCGCATTGATCACCCTGCTGATAACCGATAGTTGCGCCATCACGTCCAGATCGCTGATCGCTTCGTTGTGCGTGATTTCCTTTTGCGCCTGTGAAGCGACCAGATACGGCATGTCCAAATTTGGTGTTGTCATGTTTTCCTCCATAATGGTTGTTAAAAAAGGGGTCAGAGTTCAGGGGCTAGCCCCCCCCTTCGTCATCCCCGTGAAGGCGGGGATCCAGAGAACTGGGCGATAAACTTAAGTGTTGAACCCCCTGGACGCCCGCCTTCGCGGGCATGACGCTAAGGGAAAGTGTCAGCCAACACTTCTTACTCTGAACTCTGAACTCTGAACTCTGAACTCTGAACTCTGAACTCTAACCCCTAACCCCTAACCCATACGTCGCGCTGACCTGCGCGACGCGCACATCAAACAACGCTGGAATAACGCCGCCCCAGTCCGCCGTCTGCATCGCTGCCGTATAAACAACGGACGTCGCACCTACGACATCGAAAGACCGCATCACGGCCTCGCCGTTCATCACGTGGGCGACATAGCGCTCCTCGCTTTCGTCCAAGGGCACATCGATATAGTCCACCCACGCCGCGTTTTTGCGGGCGCACCGCACCCACGATAGAGTAGCGTCGCTACCTGCGCCCCCCGCCCGCACGCACCGCACATGCGCGGGCGCAAGAGGCCTTAGCGTATTCAATCCATACGCAAACGGGATATCCTGCGCGAAGTCCAAAGACCCGCCATCCGATACCGCACGGAAATGCACAACCTTATTCCTATCCGTCAGCGCGGCGGGGAGAAACTGCAATGCGGCCTCTTGCAACAAGACAAACGCTTCGCCGACCTGATGCGCCGCCGCGTCCGTCCCGCGCCGTCCCCGTAACAGGCCTCTCAACTCATAAAGACCTTCTTCCATCAACGTGGCGGTTTGGAACTGCACAATCTCCTCGCCAAGGAGCGCCACATTCGCACCGTTCATCAACTCAGCCTCGCTGCAGCTGCTTAAAGAGCCGCGCAACAACTGCACGCGCACAGCGCTGACGCGATCCGTCACGGCAACAGGCCGCACAGGCAACGCCGTCACCGCAACGCCTGTCACAGCAGCCTGCGTGATCGTGGTCACGCGCGAAAAGCTCACCTGATCCTCGCTACGCCACAGGCTTGCGCCGCGCCAGCCATCAAGGCCGCTAACGGCGACATAAACGCCCGCCTGATCGTCCACGCCGCGCAGCAACGGCAAGTCCATCAAGCACAAAACGCTAGGCACAAAGCTGGCCGCCCCGCGTGAGGTGCTGTCCGCGCCACCATCCGCCACAGCCAGACGGCCAAACGAATCCGGAACCGCCGCCACGCCGTCGATTTGCAACAAGCCGCCTTTTTGACTGACGCGCAGCACGCGCACGCGCGTTTCGCCAAGCGTTACAATATCGCTAGGCTCAACCGCCAGCCAACGCCGCGACAGAAAGAAGCGATAACGATCCCTCTCCACCCACGCGGTATAAAGCAGCCTTTCGGCAATCTGCTTGGCTTTGCTGGCCGTACACACGACGGGCACTTCCACCTTCGCCACAGCACGCGTACCACGCGGCGCGCCCCGCCGCGCCCGCTGGCTGCCGACCTCATAATCGCGCGAGGCATCGTGATAATCGCACGTTACCTCAATCGGCAGATCAAGCTCCTGCGCTCTTTCCTGCGTCAGCAAAGGCGCCTCACCCTCATCCATGGCCGCCAACTCACCCGCCGCCACGCTAATCGACGCGCCGCCACCTTGCTTCACGGCAATCAGCTGACAGCCGCGCTCAACCAAATCAAAAGGCTCCACGCTTTGCAAAGGCGCCAAAGCCCCCGCCGCGCTCGCCTGATCCGTCAGGGCATAGCCATCAATCACCGCATCGCCCACCAAAGCCGTCACGTCAAAGTCGCCGCTGTCATAACCTGCACGCTTTAAAATCGACGCGACGATAGAGTCCAACGCCGCACCGGTGCTGCGCCGCTTAATGATCGCAAGGCTACCCAACGTGCCGTCATAGCCAACATTACCCGTCACCAAAAACCGCGCGGCATCAATGACCGCCGCGCCAAAAGCGTTGCTGGGCACACTCGCGCCTTCCACCAACGCCGCATCACGCGTCAGAGAAAACGTACCATCATCCAGCGCGATTTCGCTGAAACGATAATCATTCTCTAGCGCGGGCCTGTGCAGGATTCTAATGGCGCTGCCCGAAGCCATCGGCGCGTGACAGGCCGCCGTCCCCATCACAACGCTGGTGATCACCTGCCACGGGCGCGTGACAGTAACACTGCTCAAACTCGGCACAAACGTCATCATTTGCATGTCGATTGCCGTCAGATACAGCAAAGCCCATTCGTCCTCACCACACGAAAGCACCCGCACCTGCATCCCGCTGCCGCTACCGACATCAAGGCCACTGGCAATCGTAATGGCCTCGCCCACCACGAGGGCGTTATCCACCCACGACAGAAAACGCCCATAAAACGCGGTAAAATTGGGGGCACGGTCGCCCATCATCATCATCGCGCCGCTACCCAACGCCTTAAACTGCGCATAGTAAACAGGCACGAGCAAAGCCGCGCTACCCGCGCCCCATACATCAAAGAATCCCTGATCCGCAAGGGCGGAGCCACTACGCAGCAGCACGCGCACGCCGCGCTTGCCGTCCTGCTGATCCATTACCGCCAGATGATGCGCATCCAGCCAGATCATCCCCCTCTCTTCGACCGCGACCATGTTAAGGGTTAGAACGCTGCCAAAGTTACGCGTCGCGCTATCGTACACCCTTACGCGAAAAGGATTCCCGCCCGCGCTGTCCTGAAAACCAATGGCCACCATCCGGTTATCTGGAGACATCGCCCAGCTTTGCGCCGCAACTTCCTCGCTGGCAAAAACATCACTTGTCGTCCGAGCCATTTCTACGGGAGCCTCGCCCGTCACATCAAACTCAATCACCTCCATATAGGCTTGAAACCCGTCACAGGCATAACCACCAATCAGCATCCGCCTTGCGCTGGCCGCGCCACCCTCTGTCACGATAGGCGGCATGCCACCCTGCTTATTCGCGACGATGCCCAGCATCGTTTGCGGGTTGACCTCGCCCAAAAACCGAGGCGTTTCCTGCACGTCCTTGGGCAGCACCTCAAACGTCAGATTGGAAAGGCGATTGCCGAAACCCTTTAGCTGCAAGCCCTCGAGCACCAGATACGCCATGCCGCGATAGGCGGGCGTCAGGCCCGCACCAAGCCAGCCTTCCAACAACGGATCGACGGCCTGATCCGCTGCGCCGCCGTGAAAGCTGGCGCTACCCACAACGCCACTGACCCACGCGCCATCCGCATAAATTACCTTGCTGTCCGCCCAAATCGTTTGCAGGCTGCCGATCTCGCCCGCCGCAATCGCAATCGCGACATTGATCGAATAGGTATAGGTCGTGCGCATCGCGCTAAACGCGCCGCTGATCACACCACCTTTGCCGCCCGATACGTTGCTTTTATGCGCCGTCTCGATCAAGTCCGAGGCCCAGATGACATTGCCCGCCACGCGCATTTTCCCGTAAACAACAGGAATCGCGATGCCATAGCGCGAGTCCTGCACCTTGAAATTCTCAAGCCTTACGCCGTCCTTGACCGCCGCGCTGCTGCTCCACCCTATCGCGTTGTCAATCGGCCCGCCAACCTTGCGCGCCAGCGAACTTAAAAGCCGCCCGCCCACACCGGGCACAATCGCATTACCAACAGATGACGCGACGCTCGATAAAATAATCGATGCCATTGTTTACTTCCTTTCAAAAAAAGAGGGGCTAGTTTCTGTAAATCCCCACCAACCGCCGCTGCCAGTAATCGCCGATGTTCGTTTCCACCACCTGCCCTGCCACCGCAAAGGCGTGAATCATCGTCTTCCCGCTGGTTGCCAGCGCGACATGCTGAGGTTGATGGTCATAACGAAAAAGCAAAATGTCGCCCGCCTCAATCATGGCGGAGGCTCGCCTCATACCGTGTGCTTCCAGCGCAGCAATAAGCGACGTGCCATCGGGTCTGCGCCCATAATCAAGGCGGTCACGCACGGGCCTCCCCACCGCTTGCATCGCGACGACAATTAGGCCGATACAATCCAACCCTACCCCCACCACGCGTCCTTGATGATGAAAGGGCGTGCCTAAGCACGCCCGCGCTGCCGCAATCATTGTTTTGTTTTCTGTCATTATGCGTTCCTTTAAAAACCTAAGAATTCCGTCATCCCCGCGAAAGCGGGGATCCAGTTTTCTTTTTAAAAATAAACGGGATGCCCGCTTACGCGGGCATGACGCAGTAGAAAAACAGACCACCCCCTTACGCCGGATAATCCAGCACCTTGCCCACACCGGGCAGGTACGGAAAGCCGCCGTAATTCGCGCCGTTATTGAACCTTGAGCGGCACGTCGCATAGCGCTTATCGCACCCCGCCGCGCCCTAATATGCATCACCCGCCACAATCGGCGAGCCCATAGGCAGCCACAGCGTGAACGTCTTCGATGGCAAATCCCACGCGCTAACCTCCACACTTGCGCCCTTATTCGCGCCGCTCGTCCACGTCAGTGTCGCATCCTGAAAATACCCGCTCTCCTCGCCACGCGTTGCATCCGTAAAAGTGCGCTCATCGATCACACTGCCCACAACGCCGCTCACCGTTAGCGCGGCAAGGTTCACGCCGCATCGCGCCTCACCGCAGTCATAACGGCATTCGGGCGTGTACGTTTCACCCACGCGGCGCGTCAGCAAATCGTGTAGCCCGCGCAAGCTGGCCACATATTGCCCGCCGCGCAGAGCAACCTCCCCCAGCCAACCGCGCCTCACCTGCAAAGCGCCTTGCGAGAGGTCGGCCCAGTTGACGACAAACACGTCAATGCGAGCATGATCAAAAAGACCTGCCTCAATCTCTGCCGCTGAAAGAGCCGCGCTATCCAGCAAACCCACGACATCAAAATCCTTGACCTTCATGTCCAGCCGTTGCGTCAACGTGCTTGATGACAACGCGCCGTCGGATTTGTACGTCACGTCATCCACACTTAAATCGCGGTCATGATCCGTAAACGCGACGACAACGTCATCGCGCCGCGTGATTTTCACAAGGGTCGCAAGCGTCGTCACCTCGCCCGCCAGATGAGCGGCCAACGCCGCGCTGATTTCTTTCATCACACCCTCACTTCGATTAAAGGAATCTCGGCTTGCGTCAGCTTTTGATCCTCATGCGTCATCGTTAGCCTGTCCGTGTCAAAGCGCACGGGCACATCAAACGCAAAGCCCGCCGTGATCGCCGCGCCGCTGGCCGGAGCCTGCGCGAACGTAACCACACCCGTGGTCGCCTCAACGCTCCACCCCGTCTCATGCAAAACGCCATCCACGCCGATCAAAACGCTACCCTCTACGGGCTTTCTGATCTCGCGCGCATGGATCACGCCGCCACTGCCATAATTTTTGACCAGCTGGAATTGCGTTTGCGACCCATCGCCCACACCAATCGCTTGATCCACAAACGTTAAAGCGCTTACGCCATCTATGGCTGAGGTAAAATCGCTCCAATCCTTCAAGCGAAACCCGCGCGCGCGACCCGCCCTAGCCTGAAAGAATGCGGCCAAAAGAGAAGCATCCGCCGCTGTGACCACACCCGTTCGCGCGTCAAAGCGCCGACGCGCCTGCGCCCAGCATTGGTTGCGCCGCTCATGCCCGCTTTGTGTGGTCACAACGTCCGTTAAAAATTGTGGCCCGCCGCTCGCGCCATAACGCACGCGCAGCGGCAACCTGACTTCATCGAATGACATTTTTTTCTCCTTTAAAAATAAGTGGCAGAGTTCAGGGGTCAGAGTTCAGAGTTCAGGGGGGATTGCGCCCCCCATCGTCATCCCCGCTTTCCCCTTTTTGTCATCCCCGCGAAAGCGGGGATCCAGAGGACTGGGCAATAAACTTGGGTGTTATGAAGAAAAAAAGATCAACAAGGCGCTTTTTTTCATTTTTTTTGAGTCATGCGCTCGCTATCGCTCGCAGCTGGATCCCCGCTTCCGCGGGGATGACGCACAGGATAAATGTCAACCAACACTTCTTACTCTGAACTCTGAACTCTGAACTCTGAACTCTGAACTCTGAACTCTGAACTCTGAACTCTGCCCCCTCACAAATACCTCACCTCTTCCAAATACAGAGCGACAAGGCGCTGCCGATCATCCACCTCGCGCACAAAGCGGATGATGAAATACCGATCCTCAAAAGCCAGCCGTTGCCCCAGTTGAAACGCAAGGTTTGAGCGATAACGCGTCACAACCTGATGCGTGATGTTTTCATCTAGCGCGGCGCGATAGCCTTTGGTATAGGCATCGAGCCTCCCCCAGAAACTACCGACCGTTTGCCACTGGCTAAGGCTGCCGCCGCCTTGATCCCCCGCTATCAGCGTCTCGCTTTGAAGCAGGAAGGGCACGCGCATCGCGCCGACACGCATGCTCATAAAACCCCCAAGCGCAAAGCACGATAGGGAGCCAGCAACGCCTCAATCGTCAGCGGAGTCTTGGCAATCGTCTCGCCCGTGATGGCCTCGCCGCGATGCTCGTACCAGTGCGTTGCCAATTGCAAAATCGCCAGTTTGATGCCGTCCGGCACGTTTGTGCCATCCGCGCCATAACCAGCGGTGTATTCGATGACCATGCCACCGACATCGCGGGTCAGCGTTGGCCAGCTTGCTCCTTCACGCAAAACCAGACGCGCGGAATCGCTGCCAACATCAACATAATAATTTGCCGCGTCCCATAGGCTCGCCGCATCCTCTTCGTCATACAAATACACATGGCTCACGCCCAGCGCAGGCGCGCGAGGCAACTCAACAAAACGTTTGCTGGGCGAGGCCGAGAGCGACAAGGCCCAGCTTTGCGCGATAAAAGCACGGCGCGTGTAATGCTCGCACCACTGCCGCGCGGCGCGAAGCAAGCCTTCTAAAAGCGCATCGTCATCATCCTGAGTAATCCGCGCATGCGCCTTCACCTCGGCCAAAGTCACCGGCTCCACCAAAGGCGGCGTTATCAAAATATGAGAAATCATTTTGTTTAATCCTTTGCTGTTAAAAAAGGGTCAGGAGCAACCCCTGACCCCTGACCCCTGATTTCTGAATCTTTCCTTTTACAAAAACACCCCAACAACGGCCTCCCCTTCCGCCGCGCCGCACGCCTCGACCTCACCAAAGGGTGGGATGGGGAACACGCTGCGAACACAGGTATAAAAATAATCGGGATCGCCAGCCGCAGGCATTTCTTGGGTAGCGGCGATCCCCTGCGCCACAGGTATCATTGTAGTGACAAACCCAGAAAGACTTTCCATAGCCTCGCGGCTTTTTGATTTTAAATAGGTGTCAATAAAGTTTGTCATTGTGTAATCCTTTGTAAAGCGATGTTGTCAAGAGCGCGATTCCAATACTGGAAGCGGCGCAGATAAAGGGTTGGGATATACGCCCCCCCCACTCTGTTCCCCAAAGCCAGACAGGTTATCGAACTGGGCAGACCAGCCCCGCCCAAAGTAGAGGACCCATCAAGCACGCCGTTAAAACACATAGAATTAGAGGCCGTCTTATAGGTTAGGGCTTGCTTGGAAAGAGAACCAAGGCCAAGCGCGCCAGACGTGCCAGCGCTCGTTTTAGACACTCCGGCGGCAACAAGGATCCCTTGTGCGTTTATTGTCGAAGCGGAGAAAAACGTCGCGATAAGGTTGTTGGTCGTTCCGTCGGAAAACGCGGCCGTATAATTGTTTCCGCCAGCGGCAGCCCCATTTAAAACAAACTCCACCAAAAAGGCCCCCTGCGCCACGTTAAACCAAGGAAGGCTTATCGTTGATAAAAGATCGGCGGCGCGCGTGGCGGCGCTCCCGCTTGTCGTGATAAAGGACGTGGCAAAAGCGCCAGCCTCCAGCTGCGCTTTTTGAACGTCACCCGAAACGGTTACCGTCAACGTGCCCGCGCTAGGCGTAAAGGTATAGGCCCTGCGCAGCGGATAAGAACCGTTACCGGCGACCGTCGCGCTATGCGCGCCAGAAAGGACAAGGCTCCCGCTTCCATAAAACGACACCGTATAAACTTGCGCCGTAACGGTGATATTTTGTGTGGCAGGAGCATTGCTGTTTAAAAAAACATTCTGCCGAGACGCCTCGATCAACAAGCCATTTGCTTCATGCGTCACGGGATCATAATCAAAGCGCGGTTCATTCGCGGCTGCGCTCTGCATCACGCCAGAGCTGTCAAACCGCGTCGCGGCGGAAGCCCGCGTGAACGTCAGGCCGCTTGGCAAAGCGCTGCCAAGAAACGACCAGTCGATCACGGGCTTGCCGCGCTGCCGCATGATAATAAGCGGCATCATTAGACTGACCGCAAAACAAGCTGAACCGCTGCCGCAGCTATTTGATTGACGGGCGCTGCCGCCGTTCCCGACCGCACCTTGATCATCGAGATTGCGGCAAAGGTCACGGGGTCAAGCGCAATGGCGCGGCTGGCCGCTACCGTCACGCTTACTTCGTTGCCATTGGCATCGTACAGATTGCTCCAGCTTGTGCCACCGTCGTAAGAAACCTGAAACGTGATCCCCGCCGCCGTCCACGCGGCAGGCATGACAAGCCCAAAAAGACGCAAGCCACCAAGGTTGACCGCGCCCGACAACGCCGCGCCTGCGGCAATGGTGGCCGTTTCTTGCGAGAGCGTATTCACAACAAAATTAGGCATTCGATGTTCTCCTTATTTATAAGTAATTTAAAAAAAGGTTCAGGGGTCAAAGGTTTAAAAAAACGCCGTCATCCCACCACTCACCCTCCGTCATCCCCGCTAAAGCGGGGATCCCGTTTGTTTTCTTCACTATTGCAAAACCAAATGGGATGCCCGCCTACGCGGGCATGACAGACAGGAGTTATGGCTATCAAGGTTCTTTACTCTGAACTCTGAACTCTGAACTCTAGTTTTTATGCTGTTGCGAACTTCAGAACCTTGATCGCATCAAAGTTGACGACATCGCCGCCGACGCGTTTGCTAGATCTGAACTTCACGAACGGCGCGGCAGTGTACGGATCGCGCAGAACTTGAAGCCCGATGCGATCAACAATCGTGTAGCCTTCCGCAAAGTTGCCAAACGCGACCGACAAGCTGCCCGACGCAACGGATGGCATATCGTCAGCCAGCATGATCGGATAGCCAAGCAGCGTTGCGGGCGTGTCGGCCTGCAAGCTGGGCTGCCAGATGTAAGCGCCCGTACCGCTTTCCTTGAACTTGCGGACAGCATCGACCACGCTGCGCGGCATCAGCCACGTTGCCTTGGGCAAGTAACCGGCCTTCAGCTTGTTCATCAGACTAATCAAAACGTCCGCGCCATAGGATGAGGCAAAAGCGCCATCCGCACCGGTCGCAACATGCTCCATCACGCCCCATGTGCGGGTCGCATCGGACGTTGCCGCCGTCGTATAGCTAAGGAACCCGCGAGGCTGATTGACGCCATCACCACTCACGAAGGCAAGGTTTTCCTTTCTTGCGAACGATGAGGCCACGCGCCCGACCAGCCATTCCTCGACATTCAAAACCGAGTCATCCAAAAGCTTTTGCGTCGCCTTAGGTTGAGCATACAACTCATGCGCGGGAATACGGATGCGACCAATCGTGCCTTCATCCGTATCGTTGCGCGTGGCAAGCTCGGATACCCATTGAGCCTCAGCCTCCGTCGTATCGCGCAATATTTCTACGGCGTCCGAAGAAATGCTCATGACGGTGGCCAACTGACGCATAGGCGTCGTGTCAAACTGGCGCGTGACAATGCGGCTCGACAAATCCGTCGGCAACAAATACCCGCCCTGCTCATCTGTGGTTGTGCTCATCGCCTTAAAGCTGGCCAACTCTGGCTCTACGCCTTTGGTGATATAGCGCATAAAGGCGGCCTTGTACTCGCCGTCCTCGCCTTGCGCCTCTTTCGGGTCAAATCCCGCCGCCGCCGAAGAGGCTGGACGACGAAGCACCGTTTTCACACCCGACAAATCGTTTTGTAATTTGTTTAAGGCATCATCCATGCGACCCAGTTTTTCGGTCGTAATTACGTCCGCGCTACCTTTGTTTTCAATCTCGGCAAGGCGCGTATCGTTTACGCTTTTGTATTCTTCAAACGCGCGCGCCAGTGTTTCAGCGGACGATTGCACTTCATTCATATCAATCATTCATAATTCTCCTTGTGTGTTGTTAATTTTAAAAAGGGACTGGGGACTCGGGACTCGGGTTTAGAAAAAGGAAAACAACCCAGCCCCCTTCGTCATCCCCGCGAAGGCGGGGATGACAGCTGCGAGCGATAGCGAGCGCATGACTCAAAAAAAATGAAGCAAGCGCATTGTTGATCGTTTTTTCCTCATACGCCGCGCAGACGCGCGGCGCTGGATCCCCGCCTTCGCGGGGATGACAGCTTTTTGCCCTTTAGCACCCCAGTTTCTATCCTCTCCCCCTCAACGTCCTTGCGGCTTTTTTAAGCCGCGCCGCCGCCTTCTTCGCCGCCACCTTGTCGCTCTGCCGTTTTTTCGCGGGCGCTTTGGCGGGTGGCGCTTTCACGCCGCTGACGCGCGCGGCGTCATTGGCGGGAAAGGTAACCAGCGAGACTTCGAACAAATCAACCTCTGTCAAAATCTTCGCCTTCTTTTTGCTGTCGATGCGGCTGGTCACCACGCGATAGCCGATGGAAAGACCCGTCAGCGCTTTCATTTTAAGCAGCTCATACGCCTCCATCCCCTTTTGCGTGCCCAGCGCCAGACGGCCATGAACAACAAGGCCGCTGGCATCCTCTGCCATCGCGATCCAGAGCCCAATGGGCTGGGTTGGATCGTGCATCCACAGCATGGCGGGTGCGCTATTTTTCACCCGCCATTTCGCAAGCGTGCGCGTAAACGCGCCGCGCTCCACGATTTCGTTTTGGCTATCCAGCTCACCGAACACGCTGGCATAGCCCGTAAAAGTTCCGTCCTGCGCGATGGACTTAATCTCCATCGCACCGGAAAAATGATGTATCGTCATGTCCTCTCCTTTTTAAATTGACCCCAACAAAAAAGCCCCGCGTCACCGCGAGGCTTTTTATTGTTTACCCAGTTCTTCGCTTCATTCTTCTTTTTCAATGCAAACGCCTTGAAGCCGCCCCATGCCCTTTGAAGCAACAATGGGACAAACTCGAAATTTTCCGTCTATATTCTCAAGATCGACCAAGTGACGCGATAAATATTTCTACAGTCTTCGCAACATTCATGACTTTCTCCCAAAATATGAAAAACAAATCCATCTGCTTATTGAGATAGTTTTGATGGGTTGAAGTTTTCCCCGCTTATCTGCAAAATCTCCTGCGTTGGTATTGTCAAGATGACTTATAAGGAAGAGAACTCCTTTGACAATGTATAAGATCCCGAATCTTCACGTTTTGCATTGGCGCGCAGAATTATTTTTCCTGTCGTCAAACTTGTGATCTTATCACACCGAACGACGCTGCCAGGCAGAAACTCCCACGTTTCATCCTCAGGATCATAATCTGGCGTTGGCAATATCTTGTACAAATCATTACCCAAGGGGATTGCCTGCGTTGGCCTCAACGTCGGCGTCCCTTCATCACAAAGAGGAACAAAAACTGTTATCGTTTTTTCTTCTGACATGTAAGCCACCTCCCTTATGGCCACTGACGGTTCGGCGTAAAATTCTCCCCACCGATCTGCAAAATCTCCCGCGTCACTTTTTTTGCTGTAAATCATCACTAAGGTGAAAAGAACCATCCGGCATGCGCACTTCACGAGCTCTTAAAACCTTCTCTCCTGTCGCCGAACTCACAATTTTATCGCACCTCACCACTGAACTAGGCAAAAACTCCCACGTCTCATCTTCAGGATCATAATCTGGCGTTGGCAATATCTTATATAAATCGCCGCCCAAAGAGATCGCCTGCGTCGGCCGTAAGGTTGGGGCCCCTTCATCCAAAAGAGGAATATAAATCTTGACGGTTTTTTTATCATACATTAGCACATCTCCTACAGATTTATGGTTTGTTAGCAATAAAATCATCCCCGCTTATCTGCAAAATCTCCCGCGTCACTTCATCACGAACGACAAACTTTCCTGTTCTATGGTTCTGGTATCTTATAGCAAGATTCTCAGGATGAACCTTGTTAGGTGAAGGATACTTCTTTCCAAGCTTAATTGTCTGCGTAATTTCATCTGGTGTCCAGTTTCGTTTTTCCATTTGGTTAGCCCAACGCTTAGGGGTTTTAAATTGACCAAGGGTCCAATCTGCGCCCCTCCTGTTGACCGCAATAAAAGCTCTTACCGCACCAAGGATTCGAGGAACCCTTAAAAACGGCAGCAATAAAACTTCTGGATACACCGGCTTTAACGGCGGATCGTCAATGTCCGATCCATCCAGAAAGGGGCTAGCATGACCGCCGCCAACCCCTCCGCCGCCGCTTCCGCCCCCCGCATCAACCCACTGCCCGCCATTGGGTTGCCCCGATGGGGCGCGGGGTTGATCGGGACGATACTTTGCGGCCTCCTCGCCCAGTGCCTTAAGCCGCGCCGCAACGCTAATGATTTGGATCAGCCTTGGCGGCACGCGGCCTTTACACAAGTAACGATCAAAAGCCAAATGTTGCGCCTCGCTATGGATCGTTTTTATTTGTTGCCATGCGTCCATCTTCCTACCCTTCCATCGGCTCATAGCCCAGCGCGGCGCGTTTTTCGTCGATGGTCAGGAAGTCCACCTTTTGCAGTTTGTCCCACAAAACGTCGCGGCGGACGGTAAGCGCGCTGATCTCATCGCGATCAAAGTCCAAAGACAAATCCTTACCGAACATCGGCACAAGCCAATGATCGAAGGCTGCAATAAGCCTTGACAGAAGCGGCAGCACCGTCTCCTCATAAAACGCTAGCCTCGCCTCGGCCATGTTCGCATAAGTCTGCGAGCCTTCGATGCCGATAAGCTGCGAAGGGACGCCAAACGCCAGCGCAATATCCCGCGCCGCCGCGTCGCGCCCCGCCAGCCAATCCATATCCTTGGGCGAAAGGCTCATCTCACGCCAATCAAGGCCGCCTTCCAAAATCAAAGGCCGCCCCGCGCCGCGCCGCCCTGCGAAATGCTGATCCATCTCATCACGCAGGCGCGAAAGCTGATCATCCGACAAACTGGCCGGCCCTTCCTTAGGCGCAAAAACCAAAGCGCCCGAAGGCCGCGCCCCTTGATTCAAAAGCGATTGGTTCCACGCGCTGGCCGCGTTATGTTGATCGACGGGCAACATCGCGGCCTCTAGCGGCGCCATGCCATACCAATCATCTAGCGGATGAAAATGCTTTAGATGCAAAATGCCGCACTCGCCCGTAATCGGGTCAGCCATCCACCGCGCCGTGCGACCATCTACCGTGTATTCATAACCCGCAGGCAAGCCGCTCGCACTGGGGATCACCTTCATACGGTCGGGCCGCAAAATGTAAAGCTCTGTCGGCGCTTTTTCATCGTCAGGCCGCACCGCCTCGATATACGCATTGCCGGATGTTTCCAGATTGATGACAAGGCTTTCCAAAAACGACACGCCGTCTTGCACCGGATTGGGATGATCAAGCAGCGCAAGCAAAGGATGATCGGCCAACTCCTCATCCGCCGCGTTGTAAAGAAGCCACGGCACGTTCGCGGTGGCGCTGGCGATCATCGTGGCGCAGCGATAAGCAACGACGTTGCGGCGAAAGCCTTCCTCCACCAGCGCGTCATAACGGCGCGGCGTCCATTTGGGCTTGCCGATATGGCTAAACGCCACCAGCGGGCCAGCGGCACTCATCTTCGTATTCTTAGGACGCACGAAAGGCGTCACGAGATCGCGTAATCTCATGCTTGGTTACTCCTTTGTTGGTTGTTAAAAAAAGAGTTCAGAGTTCAGGGGTCAGAGTTTAGAGTTTAGAGTTTAGAGTTCAGAGTTCAGGGGTCAGGAAAAGCGTGTTGCCTTCCCCCTTGCGGGGAAGGAAGAAAAATCTTGGCGTTACGGAAGTAACGCCTTAGATTTTTCAGGAAGGGGGTTACGCTTTCTCGCTCTTTTTTTTGTAACCCCTTACCTGCAAAAACTAAGGGATTGCCTACGGCAAACCCAAGTTTTTGCTTCCTCTCTCCGGCTACGCCAAAGGCTTCGCCGGACGCAAGACCCTGACCTTGGCGAAGCTGCGTAAGCAGCGTAGACAGGCCGCAAGTGGAGAGGCATCTTCCCCGAACTCTGAACTCTGACCCTACAATTCCCTAATCCTCGGCTCTCCACGCCTCACAGGCTCACTCAATTCTGTAACGGCCCAAACCATCGCGTCCACGCGGTCGGGCGATTTTTTTGCCACACCCTCCGGCGTGAAGCGCGTCATCTGATCCTCTAATTGAGGAAAAGAGCCAACGTGGCAAACACGCTCCTGCTCATACAGCGCGGCGACGGGCAAGGCACGGTCAACCTTGCCGCGTATGGCCCGCACTGGCTTAAAGAAAATAGACGGCATAATCTGGCGTAGCAGACGCTCCACCAGCTCGCCGCCCGCATTGGTTTCAGCGACAATCATTTGGGCTTTCTCCTTCTCATACAGTTGAATAACGCGCCGCGCCCAAGCCTCGGGCGATTTGCGGCACGACCAGTCGGCCAAAATATAAATCCGACCATCCTCGCCAAGGCCAGCGGCGATGATGCCCGTTTCGTCGCTGCTCGCCCTGCTGCTCATGGCAGGATCGACCGCGACAATCACGCGAACCAACGGAGGGCGATCCCGCACGCGGGTGGCGTCGATGGCATCGCGTAGCCATAGCGCGCCTTCCGTATCCTCTAAAATCTCGGCGTTCAATTCTTGGCGACCCAGACGCGTGCCTTCAAATTGCTTCTTCAGTTGCGTCAACATCACGGCGGGCAGATTGTCCGCATTGTCGAATGTCGTGCCGCGCGTTAGCCTAACGTCCTGCCCTTCTCTTGCGATCAGCTCGCGGAGCGCCTTGGTATTGCGCGGCGTCGTGGTGACGATCACGCGTGGATCGCGGCCAAGGCGCAAGCCGAACCACATCTGATCCAGCGCGGCGGCGCTGGGCCACGCGCCCAGCTCATCGCACCACACGCGGTGATGTTGAGGCCCACGCAGCCGCTCTGGCTGGTCGGCGGAATACAGCTTGATCCGGCTACCATTGAACAAAACCAAATCGCCGGTTGAGCGATGCCACGCGGCCACGCAAGCGGGTGGCAGGGCGCGTAGCAAGCCACTTTCGCCCTCCACGCACACATCCCGCGCATCGGCAAAGGTCGGCGCGATCACGCCGATGCGGCTGCCCGCGTTCCACAGCGCAAACGCCGCAATGTCCTCCGCCCCCGTACGAGTCTTTCCCCAACCACGTCCCGCCAGAACCAACCATAAGCGCCACTTCCCGCGAGGCGTCAGCTGATCGCGCCGCGCCTCTTTAAGCCACCTTGCCCGCGCGACGAACGCGGCCAGATTTGGCGGCGGCAAGAGAGACAAGAAGGGCGCACGCTTCGTCGATGGCGGCAGCGCGTTCTTCTTCCTCGTGGCGACTAGCTTCATCGTTGTTACCATCCTTTCTGTCCATTTGTTCCATCAGCGCCTTGGCCGCCGCAATGCGAACAGAGCCGCTTTCGTTTTCGTCCAAGAGCGTCATCAAAACCTCACGCACCTGCTTTTTAATCCGCGCCGCACTACGCGGGACGGAGGGCTTAGGTTTTTTCTTTTCTTTGGATTCCGTTTTTTTCTTTTGTTTTGGTTTTGCACTTGCTTTGGGTTTTAGGTTTGTTTCTCTTTTTGGTTTTGCTTTTGGCTTTGGTTTTGCCCTTATCCCGACCTCACCCCCACCTCCGTCATTCCGCGCGTAGGCCTTGGCATCAGCCAAGGCCGAAGATGCGGAATCCGATTTTAGTTTTGTTTCTCTTTTTGGTTTTGCTTTTGGCTTTTGCATAATCTCTCCCCTTTACTATTCTCTCCCGCGTTATTCCCTTCCCATCGTCATTCCAGCCCCTCCCCCTCCGTCATCCCCGCGAAAGCGGGGATCCCGTTTGTTTTAAATGTCTATCCGTTATGACCATGGCGACTTGTTCTTCTTTGCAAAAAAAGAAAACTGGATCCCCGCTTTCGCGGGGATGACGCAATGGGCGTAACGGAAAGCACGCCCCTCTTTCCGCCACCTTTCCTCCGCCCAACAAAAAAGGCCTCGCGTTGCCACGAAGCCCTTCTTTTCCCCGAATCCTAAATGCCGAATGCTGAATCCTAATTCCGGACACAGCTCCGCATGGCAATGTCAATATCACAAGCGAATCCCTCATGTCAAGTGAAAAATCGAATTATTTTTAGATTTTTCTCATTTTTTCTGTTGCTGGTTAACTAAGTAAACTTTTTGTTAACAGAATCAACGAAAGAATGGTACTGTCTTAACGGTGTCCCCACCCGATCTTGGGCGGCGGCAAAGCTTTTTTGAGGGTTCTATGGTCGATTCCATCGTAGGCAACGCAATGCGTTCGGTGCTTCAGTCGCAAAATCAGGCGCAAAGCGGGGGCATGGTTGCGCTTAAAAGCAGCGCGAAGGCCACGGACGCCATCATCGACCAACTTCAACAAACCGTTGAGCAGGGCAAAGCCCTAATGAAGCAAACGGCGATGAGCAAGATCGCTCCCGCTTCCAACCTGCCACGCGGTAGCCTCGTCAACATCCTCGTCTAGGCCGCTGAGGCCATAATGCAAAACCAGTTTCGCAAGGCCGACCTTAAGGAAGGCCTCATGCTCTGGCGCGGGCATCTCATCACAACAAGCCGCCCCAACGACAACATCAATCAACGCGCCGCTTACTGATTTAACCGCAACGCGCCAGCGCTGGTACGCCTCCTCTTGCTTGTCCGAACGGTCACGAAACGCCGCCGTAACAGAAAAACCCAAAGGCGCGGGGTTATAGCTGGCGACCAAATGAGCGCCCATCCCCGCCGCCAGAAAGTCGGCGCGAAGGCGCAGCGCGGCGTGACGCTGCAAAGACGTGATCACTTTTTTGATATGCAGCACGTCAAGGATGCTCTCCTCAACCGTGCGCGCGTGAACGCCGCCTTCTAAATTATGCTTGATCGGCTCCAGCATGCGGCCCGCATGTTGCCAGCGCTCTTGTGGACCAAGGTCGCCAGAGGTTGTGGGAATGTTAAAACGCAAATCGGAAGAAACGGGACGGCGGTAGTGAGCCATGAGGCCTCCTTCTCAAAAAGAATGAAAAAACACAATGGACGGCACAATAATGGGACTATTCCCGTTTGTCCAGAGATTTTTCCGCTGCACTGCAGCATAAAAAACGCCTGAAGAGGGCTCTCCCCTCCTCAGGCGGTTTTTAAAACGCAGTCCTTATTGATCAAGGATAGGGGACGGCTCCTGTATCTTTTTCTTTTTTTGCTCGGGGCGAAGGAAGGCCGGCTCAGGCGCTTCTGGGGAATGGGGCTTGGCCTGCGTAAAATGAAAAGCGCTGCCCGTCCACCCTGCCAGAAAAGAAACCCCATGTGCGACGCCAGACAAGCCCCTAATCAAAAGCGTATCGACAAAGGCTGTTGACGCTTGCAAGACATTGTTCGAGGTGCGCCCCAAATCGCAGCCTGCCGGATGGGTTTGACAAATCTCGCGATAGGCTTCCTGAAAAGGAGGAGCCTTGTTGATTTCTTTCACGCCCCACGCCACCGCGTTAAGAAGGGCAACACCAACAATTGTTTTTCCGATAAAGGTAGAAACTCTCATGCTAATAATCCTTATGGTTTATAAAAAACGCAGCCATTTATAGCACAGGATTTTTGAAACCAAATCGACAAAACAAGGTTAATGCACAAGAAAACGCCGAAAAGAGTCCCCTCTTTCCGGCGTTTTCTTAAGTCCAGCATGACCAGAAACTTACATCGGGACAACCTTAAAATCCGCCTCG
The DNA here is from genome assembly GCA_041662785.1 of Bdellovibrionales bacterium. NCBI lineage: Bacteria > Pseudomonadati > Bdellovibrionota > Bdellovibrionia > Bdellovibrionales > Bdellovibrionales bacterium. The sequence goes on from JBAZRW010000007.1 coordinate 38,927, forward strand.
GTGCGCGCACGCACCTCGTCCAGCGTAACGTCCGAGGCTATCGCGGTGAGGATAAGCCCTTCGTCACGTGTGCACTCAAACTCGCAGATGTCCGTGACAATATGCCGCACCATGCCAGAGCCCGTAAGCGGCAGCGTGCATTGCTTGCGCACCTTTGGCTCACCGTCTTTTGAATTATGCTCCATACACACGATCACGCGGCGCACGCCCGACACCAGATCCATCGCGCCGCCCATGCCCTTGACAATCTTTCCGGGAACCATCCAGTTCGCAATGTCGCCTTTTTCCGAAACTTCCATCGCGCCCAAAATGGCCAGATCAACATGGCCGCCACGGATCATCGCAAAAGACTCCGCACTATCAAAATACGAGCCATAGGGGAGCAGCGTGACCGTCTGCTTGCTGGCATTGACCAGATCGCCATCAAGTTCGGCTTCGGTCGGAAACGGCCCCGTCCCCAACATACCGTTTTCGCTTTCCAAAACGACATGCATCCCTTCGGGAATATAATTGGAAACCAAAGTCGGGATACCAATGCCCAGATTGACATAGAATCCGTCTTTTAATTCTTTGGCCGCTTGCTGCGCCATTTGTTCACGAGTCCAAGCCATAGGTTTTCTCCTTTGAATTAGGCGCTGCGCGTGGTGCGGCGTTCAATGCGGTTTTCAAAAGCCTTGCCTTTGAAAAGGCGTTGCACATAAATGCCGGGGGTGTGGATCGCGTTCGGATCCAGTTGGCCCGTCGGGATCATTTCCTCAATCTCTGCCACCGTCATCTTGCTACACACAGCGGCTTGAGGATTACTGTTGCGCGCGGTCATGCGATAGACAAGGTTGCCTTCCTCATCGCCCTTCCACGCCTTGATAATCGAAAGATCGGTCGTGATGCCCGTTTCCAAAACATAGCGGCGGCCATTAAACTCGCGGATTTCCTTGCCCTCGCTTACCACCGTATCGACGCCGACCCGCGTATAGAAACCGGCGATGCCCGCCCCACCTGCACGCATGCGCTCCACCAACGTGCCTTGGGGGTTAAACTCAACCTCCAACTTGCCCGTGATATAAAGCTGCGCAAAATTGTTGTTCTCGCCAAGATAGGAACCGATGACCTTCTTGACCTGCCCGTTATCAAGCAGCTGCCCAATGCCATAGCCATCAACATGTGCGGTGATGCTAACGATGGTCAGGCCTTTAACACCGGACTCGGCAATGACACGCAGGCAATGCTCAGGAATGCCGCAAAGGCCAAAGCCGCCGACGGCAATTGACATGCCATCGCGCAGAATATCGCGCAAAGCCGCCCCTTCATCCTGATAAACCTTGCCCATTTCAGTGCCTCCTTGAGGAAATTAGAACAGAGCCATCTTACGGCAAGGGCATGAAGATATGGTTTATGGTTTATGAATAAAGGGTTTATGAATTTACGCCGTGATTAAAAGAGGTTTTCCCCTTGTCTTTTATGGAGAATAAGGAGAGCATGCCGGCGTTTCTAGCGCAGGAGCCCCCTTGATATTTTGGTATGCAATTGGCATCGTTTTGTTTCTTATCCTGACGTGTGAGCTTTATACCCTGAAAACGGGCGTTCCCACAGTGACCTCTTTTCCCTCCGTTAGAAAAAAGATGGTCGAGATTCTTCAAAAAGAGGCGGCGCAACACAACACGCCAAGTCCCTTGCACATTCTGGATTTAGGCTCAGGCACAGGCAAGTTAACGCTGGAAATTGGCCGAGCTATCCCTTCCGCCCACATCACGGGGCTTGAAATCTCGTTGACCCCCTTTCTTCTCTCCCTGCTCCGCCGCTGGCTTTGGCGTGTCACCAATGTCGATTATAAGCGCGAAGATTTTTGGCGCTATGACCTGTCGGGCGTTGATGCCGTCGTGCTTTTTATCAACGGAAAGGTTCAGGAACGAATGGCAAAAAAATTGAAGGCCGAGCTTCCCTCCGGCGCGCTTATCATCTTAAACGAAACACACCTACCGGATTGGGACCCGATAGAGGTTCTAACCGTTGGCCTCTTAAAAGTAAAAATCGTCGTCTATAGGCAGACTTAAAAAGGGGTGGCGCCTTTTCCAAGGCAAGTTCTGGCCATTTTCTTGAAACAGAAGGGTATGGTAAATATTTTAACGATTTTATCTTTGTCTAGTGCAACCATTTATGCGCTGCTATAATCGCGACCATTATCCCTCTCTCGGTTGCGCAAATGTCTAACCTTTTGGTACTATGGCGGGGGGCTTTCGCGGTTGCTTCTGGACGTAAAATCGAGTCATTTGCATACGCCCACAAATCATCCACAAGGTGGGGGAATCCATTTGGGTTCTGTTGTGGAAGCTGAACGGCTCCGTCAAGTCGCAGCACATTTAAGCAAGCTTTCGCAAAGTGCGTCTCTTCCAATTCTAGATTCTCACCGCCAAGGCCTTCGTAATTAGCAACCTCTATACCTTGGCGTTTAGCCCAACGACATACGGATGTTTGTGTCTGGTTCAGGCTAACAATGCCGACAAAGCGAACACCTGCCGCTTGCGCTTCTGGGACAGTCTGTCCACCTGCGCAGATAATCATCCCCGCCCGTCCAAAGAAATCAGCCGGATTATACTGCCGTACTATTTCCAATCGATCTTGCATCGCTGTCATGAGAGCGGATGCACGATAGACCTGCTCATTCTCTGGGCATGGAACAACCACTTTAATTTCAAAATTGTTTAGCGTTGAAGGGTCTTCCCTCCACATACGATCAAGCAATTTTAGTCCCAAATGCCCCTTATCTGTTCCCCCAAATGTAATAACAACCGAGTTAGGATTGTGTGGGTGGTCAACAAATAAATCAGGGGAAAGAAAATGATAATTGGGGCTAGCAAATACTTTTGGCTGGGATGCACCAGAATAAGAGGCTCCAAAGTTATTAGCATTGATAACAAAATCAACATGCTCACCGCCAAGATCAGGGATATGCCCAAAATCATCCACAACGCCAACTGTTCCATGAGTTTTTAATTGCCGCAGCTCCTCGGCACAAATTCGATAACTATCAATGATTGTTAAATCGCGGTCGGCAGGGAATTTAGCAATGTAATCCGGCGGCAGTAGTTCAAAAGCATTTTGGCTTGTTCCCTTTTGGGGAACAGCCTCGTTATCAAAGAGAAAAACTATTCCACTGTTTGGTGATGCAGTACAAAATCTTTCAACCGCACGCCGTGATACAACATTATCGGTCATCATCATCGTTACACATGCCTCTGGATGTGTTTGCCCCAAGGTTTGGGCTAGCCGCGCCGAACGCCAAAAATGACCCGTTCCGATCGACTCCGAAATATCTGTAAAAAAGAAAATGTTTTTATTGGGCTTGGTCATCAATTTGTTGTTCATTAGGAATGTTATAAATCAGCTACGTACAGACGCACATTATAGTGCAATATCATGAAAGTAATTACATTAATCCAAGCCTAAGACAAAAAATCTCAAATTTTAGCAAATGGTGACCCCGATGGGAATGTGCTCGCTACGGTCGCAAAAGCTTCCTTGCTGCGCAGCACTTTCGTAAGTTCGCGCTTCGTCTTCGTCTTGCGCTCACTAACGAAATTGTGAACCCATTCCATGGGTTCAGGCCTCCGGCCTACCAATTACAGAAAAGCCGCCATCACTTCGCGCTAGATAACAAACGTTTCTTTGCGAAAGCGCGTCCGGAATGTGACTTAAGATATTTTTCAAGATCAAGAGCCGTATATTTGTCTTGAACGGCAACATAACAAAGAAGATTCCACGGAGCAAACTTCGCTGTATGTGGCGACCTGCCTGCGTTATGCGTAGCAAGGCGTTGTTTTAAGTCCTCAGTCGCACCAGTATATTCTTGATCGGGAAAAGTTGTGCTTCGTATAATGTAAACGTACCACATGGCTATCAGTCCGTCTCCGCTTACGCTTCGCTCCAGCTACGCCGGACACTGCTTCGCTCTAACGTGCTCCGCTTGGCTGCGCCACGCGTAGCCCGTAAGGGCGAAGCGTGGTGACCCCGATGGGACTTGAACCCATGGCCCTCTGATTAAAAGTCAAATGCTCTACCAACTGAGCTACGAGGTCACACGTCTTGCGAGGGGGCAAAGTAGGAAGCCAACGCCCTCAGGTCAACAAAAAAGTAAAGGTATGGCCAGAAAGAACAGGGTTTTTAACAAAAAACAGCCTTGACCCAGTCAATCCGACCCTAATCCCGCACTTCGGGAGAGATTTTCTTGCGGGCGCTCTCTTGGGAAAAGCGCTTTTCAATCTCCTTAACCACTTTTTCGCTGACAAAGGAGCTAATGTCCCCGCCCAGAAAAGCGATCTCTTTCACAAAGCGCGAGGAGATAAACTGATGCCTGTCCGAGGCCATCAAAAACACCGTCTCAACATCCGGACACATGCGGTGGTTCATGCCCGCCATTTGAAACTCGTATTCAAAATCCGACACGGCGCGAAGGCCACGAATGATCAAATCCGCACCAATGTCACGGGCATAATGCACCAGCAGATTGTCAAACGCTTTCACCTCAATCTTCGCGCCCTTTTCGATCAAGGGAGCAATTTCAGCCTCCACCATTTTGACGCGCATACGCGTGTCGAACAAAGGCCCCTTGCCCGCATTTTTGGCCACGCCGATCACCAGCCTATCCACCATCTTGGTGGCGCGGCAAATGATTTCGAAATGCCCATGCGTGATGGGATCAAACGTGCCCGGATAGAGGCCTATACGGAAACTCTCGCTCATTCCTCTGCCTCGCCGCTATCCCCCGCTTCCTCAGCATCCAGCGCGGCGACCGAGACGATGCGCTCGTCCCCACCAACGCGGAACAAAATCACGCCCTGTGAGCCACGCCCCGTCACACGCACATCATGGACAGGCATACGGATAATCTGGCCACCATCCGACACCATCATGACTTCCTGATCATCCTTAATGGGGAAGGTCGCCACGATAGAGCCGTTCTTTTCGGTCAGCTTCATGTTCACGATGCCCTGCCCACCACGATTGGTGTTTCGGTATTCATAGGCCGAGGAACGCTTGCCAAAGCCGCGATCGGAAACGGTCAGCAAGAAATCCTCTTGCGAGGCGAGCTGCGCAAAGCGTTCGGGTGAGAGCGTCAAATCCGTCGTCGCCTCATCCTCATCGCCGCCCTCTGGGCCGCCTTCCACGACGCCCTGATCCTCCCCCGCCGCCGCGCGAAGGGCGCGGCTTTGTTTGATGTACGCGGCGCGTTCTTCGCCCGTCGCGTCGACATGCGTCAGAATCGACATGGCCATGACCTCGTCCCCCTTGGCAAGACGCACGCCACGCACGCCGGTTGAGGCGCGACCCGCAAACACGCGCAGATCCTCAATCGCAAAGCGAATGGCACGTCCGGCCTTGGTGGCCAGCAAGATGTCGTCATAGCCGCTGCCTGTGCGCACGGCGATCAGGCTATCGCCCTCGTCCAGCTTCATGGCGATAATGCCGTTTGAGCGCACATTGCAGAAATCGGAAAGCTTATTGCGCCGCACGCCGCCCGAAGCAGTAGCAAACAAAGCGAACAATTCGCCCCACAGCGCTTCATTTTCCGGCAGATGCAGGGTCGTCGTAATCGTCTCCCCTTGCTCTAACGGCAACAGATTGACCAACGCCTTGCCACGCGATGTCGGCGAGGCGAGAGGCAGCTTGTACACTTTCAGCTTATAAACCTTACCCAAGGACGAGAAGAACAGCATGGGCGTGTGTGTGCTGGCGACAAAGATATCCGATACGAAATCTTCGTCCTTCGTCACCATGCCCGTGCGGCCCTTCCCCCCACGCCGCTGAGCGCGATAGGTGGAAAGAGGCACGCGCTTGATATAACCAGACAGACTAGTGGTGACGACCATCTCTTCGCGCTGGATCAAATCCTCGATATCGGATTCAAACTCTTGCGCTTCAATCGTCGTACGGCGCGGCGTCGCAAAGCGGTCACGGATGACCGTAATTTCTTCCTTCATGATCTCAAGAACGCGGGCGCGATTAGCCAGAATATCCAGATAATCCTTAATCTGATCAACCACCGCGTGCAGATCGCCGCCAATCTTGTCGCGCTCCAGCCCCGTCAGGCGGTGCAAGCGCAAATCCAAAATGGCCTTAGCCTGCGTTTCAGAGAGGCGATAGGTTCCCGCCTCTTTGTTCAGGCCGTCTTCATCCACCAAAGCAATGAGTGCCGTAATGTCCGAGGCAGGCCAAGGGCGATCCATCAACTGCTGCTTGGCAATCGCTGGCTCAGCCGCCGCACGGATCAAGGCAATCACTTCGTCGATATTGGCGACAGCCACGGCAAGGCCCACAAGGATATGGGCGCGGGCGCGGGCCTGATTCAACTCATAGGTCGTGCGCCGCGTGATAACCTCTTCGCGGAAGGCCACGAAAGCTTCCAGCACCGCACGAAGCCCCATAAGCTCTGGCCGACCGCCGTTCAACGCCAGCATGTTGACGCCAAAGCTGGTTTGCAGCGGCGTGTGCTTAAACAACTGGTTCAAGACAACATCCGCCATCGCGTCGCGCTTAATCTCAATCACCACGCGCACACCATCGCGATCCGACTCGTCGCGCAGATCGGAAATGCCCTCAATCGTCTTGTCCCGCACACATTCGGCGATGATTTCGATCAGGCGCTTTTTATTCTGTTGATAGGGAATTTCGGTCACAATGATCGCTTGGCGATCCTTACGGATTTCCTCAATGTTCGTACGGGCGCGCATGATAATGCTGCCACGCCCTGTATGAGCCGCCGTGCGGCATGTCGTGTGACCAAGGATCAAACCGCCCGTGGGGAAATCGGGCCCCGGTACGATTTCCAACATCTCATCCGTCGAAAGATCGGGATTGTCGATCAGCGCCACGCAAGCGTTGCAGACCTCGCCCAGATTATGAGGCGGAATGTTCGTGGCCATGCCGACCGCAATGCCGCCCGCGCCGTTCACCAACAGGTTGGGATAACGCGCTGGCAAAACCGTTGGCTCAACCGTGATTTCGTCATAGTTCGGCTGGAACGCCACCGTATCCTTATCAATATCGTCCAGCAGCGTTTCGGCGACCTTGGCCAAACGCGCTTCGGTATAACGCATGGCCGCCGCAGGGTCGCCATCCATCGAGCCGAAGTTACCCTGCCCGTCCACAAGCGGCAGACGCATCGAGAAATCCTGTGCCATGCGCACCATGGCATCGTAAATCGCGCTGTCGCCATGCGGATGGTATTTACCCATCACGTCACCGACGATACGCGCCGATTTCTTATAAGGCTTGGTGCTGTCGTAGCCGCCTTCCTTCATCGCATAAAGAATGCGGCGATGAACGGGCTTGAGCCCATCACGCACATCGGGAAGCGCGCGCGACACGATCACGCTCATCGCGTAATCGAGGTAGGAGCTGCGCATTTCATCTTCGATGGTGACAAGAGCAATATCGGAGCGTGGTGGCGACGGAACAAGCGTATCAGTCAAAGGAATACCTATTTTTTCATGAGAATCGAGGCGGTCAAAAACCGCCCTGAAATCTAGCACTTCGGTACTCAAAGGCCAAACAAAAAAATGCTAAATAGAAATTAAGTTTCAAAGGGTTAAAGCCTTCGCCTGTTGGCTTTCGGGCAGAAAAGCGCAGAGCCGTCAACCTTTTGGTAGGGATTTCCTGCTATGGGGGTAAAGTTAGTATTTATTAGGAGACAATACATGACAACTTTATCCCATCGCGCAGGCCGCATCGGCTTGCTGTTGGTTTGCTTGGTAAGCCTTGGCGCTTGCAGCGATCTTTCGGCGCGGCAACAGCGCGTCTTGACGGGCGGCGCTATTGGCACGACGGTCGGTGCGATCAGCACCGTGGCCATGGGCGGCTGCGTTGCATGCGGGGCGGCCATCGGCGGCGCTGTGGGCGCTGGCTCTGGCTACCTGTACGATTATATCGAAAATCAAAACTGGTAACGGTCAGTTCTTTCGCCCGACGCAAGCGACCACACTCCCGAACCTGCCCAATACCGCTGACACCACGGTCATCCCCCCTGCCACCAGCACAATGGCGGGGCCGGAAGGAATAGCCGTATGGTAGGACAGCACAAGCCCCGCATAAGCGGCCACCGCGCCCAGCCCCATCGCCAACGGCATCATGCCATCGATTGTCTTTGCCCAAAAGTGAGCCGCCAGCGCGGGCAGCACCATTAGCCCCAACGCCATTAGCGTGCCCATGGCCTGAAACGACGCCACCAGATTGATCATCAGCAGCGCAAAGAAGACAAGGCCCATAAGCCCCACGCCACGCCGCTGCGCGCCAGCGGTGCGCATAAACGCGCCATCAAAGCCATCGATCACAAACCGCCGATAAAGCGCAGCGATCGTGAAAAGCGACAGGCAGCAAACGCCTGTAACCAGCATAAGCGTGTCTTGGTCTATCGCCAAAATGTTGCCAAACAGGACATGCATAAGGTGAGCGCTGCCCCCCTTGATTGAAATCAACGCCACGCCCACTGCCAAAGAAAGCAGGTAAAGCAGCGCAAAAGCCGCGTCCTCCTTCAGATCGGTCAGGCGCGATAAAAACGCAGCCAGCCCTGCCACGATCAGCGCCGCGATCACGCCGCCCAGTGTCATCGCCCAAAGCGACAACCCCGCCACAAAGAAGGCAACGGCAATACCCGGTAAAATCGCATGCGAGAGCGCATCACCCACAAGCGTCATGCGCCGTAGCATCATTAAAACGCCCAGCGGCGTGCCAGAAATCGCCAGTGCCATCGCAGCAACCAACGCCCGCTTCATAAAAGCGTAGTCGGTGAAGGGACTCACAAGAACATCTGCAAGGCTCATATTTCTTCCCCTGAATCCTGAATCCCGAATCCTGAATGCTTCTTCTCTTCCGGCCCGACCAGCTCGGCCATATCCAGATCGAAGGACAGCAGCTTTTGCTCAAACAGCGCGTGCGTATGGCCACGCCCCATGCACTTGCCCGCCAGCAAAAAGGATTCGGGAAAGTATTTTCGGATAAGCAGCAAGTCATGCAGCACGCAAATGATCGTGCGCCCCTGCGTGTGCCACGCGATAATCTGCTGGATCAATGGCGCAATCGTCTGCGCATCAATCGCCGCGAACGGCTCATCCAACAAAATCAATTGCGGGTCTTGCACAATCAGGCGGGCAAACAAAAGCCGCTGAAACTGGCCACCCGAAAGCTCGCCAATTTGTCGCGCCTCAAGCTCTTGCAAGCCCACATCAGCCAACGCCTGATCCACTCGTGCCTTCAAAGCTCCCTCTTGAAACGAAGGAAAGCTTCCGGCTTCGGGCCACAGGCCTGTACTCACGGCTTGACGGACGTTAAGGGGATAGTCGCGTTCTATCGCGCTGACCTGCGGCAGATAGCCAATCTTGCCTTTCAAGGCGGAGGCGACGGTTACGCGGCCTTTTTGCGGCTTCATCACGCCCGCGATGATTTTAAGCAGCGTGCTTTTGCCCGCGCCGTTCGGCCCCGCCACCGCCGTCAGCGAGCCAGCAGGAAACACGCCCGACACGTCCTGTAAGGCCTTATGATGGCCGTAGTGATAACTAACGTCGTCAAGGGTCACATGCGCTTGCGTCATACCGTTGGCTCCCCCTACCATGCCCACAGGGCGAGCAGGATCACGCACGCGGATAATACTGCGGCAACAGTCAGCCGCGCCGTCATACTCATGCCGAACATGATGCCCTCCCCTTTTATTTTAACCGACGATAGCCTATACCATAGCTTCTTTTTCTTCAAAAGACATCATGAGGTTTTCCATGCGCTTTCCCCTTTCGCTTTGCCTTTTAGCCATAGTCCTTGTCACCACACCCGCTGGCGCGTCGCCGCAGCCCCTTAAGGTCGTGGCAAGCTTTAGCCTGCTTGGCGATATGATCCAACAAGTGGGCGGCGAGGCTGTGACAGTGAACACGCTGGTCGGCCCCGATCAAGACGCGCATACCTTCGATCCCACGCCCGATGCCGTTAAGCTGATCGCGAACGCGGACATCATCGCCATCAGCGGCCTTGGCTTTGAGCCGTGGATGAACAAACTCATCAAGGCCTCTGGCACGAAGGCCAAGCTTCTGGTCGCCTCGGCCGGCGCCTCGCCACGCCATATGGAAGGGGAAGGCGACATCGATCCCCACGCGTGGCAGGATTTGCGCAACGGCGCGTTGTACGTCAGAAACATCTATGGCGCGTTAAGTGCCGCAAGACCCGACGACGCTGCGACAATGAAGGAACGCGCCCGCGTCTATCGCGATGAGCTTCTTGCCCTTGATCAAGAAACGCGGAATGCTTTTGCCGTCCTTGCGCCGGAAAGGCGCAAACTTTTGACCTCGCATGATGCCTTTGGCTATTTCGCGAAGGCCTATGGCCTGCAAATCCTTGCGCCCATGGGGATCAGCACGGACGCGCAGCCCTCGGCCTCAACCCTTGCCGCACTGACGGATCAGATTAAAAGCGAAGGCGTAAAAACCTTTTATATCGAGAACATGACCGACCCGCGCCTGACCCAACAGCTAGCCAAGGATACTGGCGCAAGGATGGGCGGCACGCTTTACGCCGATGCGCTTTCGGCCCCCGATGGCGACGCCCCCACCTATCTGGCGATGATGAAAAGCAACATCAAAAAGATTTTGGAGGGGATGTAGCGAAGCCTACTCCGCGATTTCGACGCGGTTGCGCCCTGCTTCTTTCGCGCGGAAAAGAGCGACATCGGCACGCACCAGCAAATCATCGATGGTGCTGTCCGTAGGCCTAAGTTGCGCAACGCCAAGGCTGGTCGTGCATTGAATCGTTCCTTCCGCCATCGCAATCGGCGTTTCACGAATGTGCGCGAGCAAGCGGCCTGCGACCTCGCTGGCCGCCTGCAATTCCGTCTCGGGCAAAAGAACCGCAAATTCCTCACCACCCAGACGACCCATAATGTCGGACTCGCGCAAGCTTTCAAGGCTGGCGCGCACAACCGTCCCCAGCGTCACGTCACCAACCGCATGGCCAAAGGTATCGTTGACCCGCTTGAAATGATCCAAATCCATCATGATGATGGAAAGCCCACGCCCGAAGCGCCGCGCACGACGAATTTCCTGCTCGGCCTGATTCATAAAACTACGCCTATTGCTGATGCCCGTTAGCTCATCCGTGTTGGCCTGATGGAAAAGCTCGTCCTCCAGCTCCTTGCGCTTGGAAATATCGCTAAGGGAAACGAGCGTGGCGGGCGCGCCCATATAGCTCATGCCAATCGCCGCCAGCTCGGCCAAGAAGGCGCGGCCTTGCGCCGTTTTCATGCGCACTTCGATATCGCGCACGTCGTGAATGGTATCGATCATCGAGTGGATACGCTGGCGATCCTCTTGATCAACATAAAAATCAGAGGAACGGGATTTCAGCAAAGGCCCCGCGCTTTGCTCTAACAGCAAGCACGTCTTGCGATTGACGAACATCATCCGCCCGTCGCTGCGCCGCGCGATAAAAACGGGCACGGGCAAAATCTCTAAAATCGAGCGCAAAGCTTGCTCATTATCCATCATCGTCGCCTCAACCTCGACTTGGCGCGTGATATCAAAGGCGCACAGATGGACGGCCTGCTGCCCATGCCAATTGATAAGCCTCTTGGTGACCGAAAGCCATATCTCGCGCCCATCGCGATGCACGGCAGGCATCCGCCCAATCGGCGCAAAAGTCGCGCCGCGAATAATATCGTTGTAATCTTGTTCAACGTCGGGCCAGCTTTCTGGCGAATAAAGGGGACGAATGAGCGGCAACGCCATAATCTCTTCCGCGCACTCATACCCAAAGAGCTGTGCAAAAGAGTCGTTGGCGTAAAGCGGTCTAAAATTACTGTGTACCAAAACGCCCTGCACCGCGCCATCGATTAAATCCTGAAAATTGGGCAACAGGCTATCATCGCGGCGGCGCGGGGTGCGCCGGCGTTCACTAGCAACCAAATCAGGCGACAGCTTTTTCATTAAAAAGGTATAACAGGATTCCGCGCCTTTGGCCAAGAGCAAGGAAAGAGGCAGCAATATCTTTTCCCTTGTTCCGTTTTTGATCAAAAAAGGAGGCTCCCCCTATAAAGCAAAAGAAATCTGCCTCAAAAAGGCATTCATCCAATTGATTTGATTGAGCTATTATCTATTTCCCCCACACCAGCCACCAATATCGCGCCATGAGAAAAAGAAGAACGTACACGTCTTTTTAAGATTCCCTGTTGTAGGGGTGGAAAAGGATGAAATCAGGATGACCCCTTAAGGAGACGCACCATGCCCAAGACAGCCACGCTTTTGGATCGCACGTTTGATGAAGGCGTAGCGCTGACCATGGAGGCTCGTAACTACATCGCGTTTCAAGAAACATCGGGTCGTGGGACGCAAAACCTCCCCCATAACTTGCACGTTGGGTATCATCACACGCGTGTTTCCGCGCGCCTTATTCAGGTGATGACATGGCTCTTGGCTATGAAGGCGTTACTGTCGGGTGAGATTTCGCCTGAGCAATTTTCCGCCCCGCAATATGCGCTAGGCGGCGGCGATGAGTGCGAGAATCCTATCGGCAATGAATTGGAAGAGTTGCCTTCGGGCCTACGCCAATTGCTTGAGCGCACACACCTGCTTTATGCGCGGATTTTACGTCTGGATGCGATGGTGCGCGATAAATTGGCGGCAGGCGAAGTGCCCAACTTTGGCATGATCCAAGGTATTCAGATCATCGATCCGCCCACCGATCCCTGTCAGTAGGGATTCCCTGCGCCCTCGCCGCCGCTTACGATTGAAATAGCGCGAAATAGAGGACGTAAAGCCAGCTCAACCACCCATGGATAAGCATCCATAGGATCGATTTGTTGGCGCTATACGACAAAATCATCGCGACAACACCGCCATAGCTGATGCCGTATTTAATGATGGCAGGGCCAACATAGCTAAACCGGCGTTCAATAATGTCCATAGGCGACTCCTCTCTGTTGAGATCACATGCGTGGATGAGTTTAGCCCCCGCGGACCTAAACGCCAAGCGGCGAAAAGGCGTGGGAAGAACGCCGCCCCCCCATAAAACACCTTATTGATTTCACAACCATTAAGTGATACTTTATGGTTATGAAAAACATCAAAGCCCTAACCCAAAAACAGAAAACACTAACGGCGGCGCGTCCTTTGCCAGCAGAGGTGACGCGTAACCTGAATGAGTGGCTGCGGGTCGAGCTGACCTATACCAGCAACGCGATTGAGGGCAACACGCTCTCACGCGCTGAAACGGCTGTGGTGCTTGAAAAGGGGCTGACGATTTCCGGAAAGCCACTCAAGGATCATCTTGAGGCAACCAACCACGCGGCGGCCTACGATTGGGTGATGAGTCTAATCAAGAAGAAGACGCACCAAATTGATGAGGCGACGATTCTTGAGATTCATCGCCTCGTTTTGAAGGGTATTCACGATGATGCGGCGGGACAGTATCGTGACCTGCCTGTGCGTATCGCAGGCTCAACGGTCATCTTGCCAAATGCGGCTAAAGTGGCGGCGTTGATGAAACAGTTGGCCACATGGCTTGCCAGCAAACCTAATCTTCATCCCGTTGAACTTGCTGCGCAGGCGCATTATCGGCTTGTGACGATCCATCCTTTCACAGATGGGAATGGCCGTACGGCGCGGCTCTTGATGAATCTCATCCTTATGCAGTCAGGATACCCGCCAGCGATTATCAGACCAAAGGATCGTCTTCGTTATATCCGCGGCCTTGAACAAGCCCAGTTGGGCGGCAGCATCGATGATTTTGAAGATTTTATTGGGGAGGCGGCTGAGCGATCTTTGGATATTTATCTTAAAGCCCTTGATAAAAACACTTCCCCAATTCAGATGAAGCCGAAAGCAGGGAGCCTGATAAAAATTGGCGAGCTTGCAAAGCAAACGGGGGAGACGGCGGCGACCCTTCGTTTTTGGTTGAAGGAGGGATTGATCGCCTGTGCCCAGCGCACAGAATCCGGTTATCAGCTTTTTGATAAAACGATGATCGCACGAGCCAAACAAATCCGCACGCTTCAGGTGAAACGGCTGACTCTATCTGAAATCAGCGAGAAGCTTATTAAAGCCGATGTGCAGGAAGAATAGTAACCCAAAACACATGAATAACTTCACCCCTAACTTGTTTTTTTTGATAAGGCAGCTGTATGACTAACGAAGCATGGTGGGTCGAGTTTATCAAAGACCGTCACATAAGAGATAACAATATAACAGAGAGATGCTCAAATCTTCTGCTATCACAGCTTGTTAACATGCCAAGTTACGGGGGCATGAAATATCCCTTCCAGTTTGTTGTTCATGAAATTCTGGCATTAGAAAACAAAGGAGAGAAAACACAAATAAAGAAGGCAGCGGCGTTTAAAAGAGACGAACTAGCCGGCTTTTGGAAAAAACATTTTTATGTCCCCAGTTATCATTTGGGAGAAAATGCCAGACTTGCGCTGGGGCTTGATAAGAAAGATACCTCAAAATTTGCATCTCTCATCTCGTGTGCTTCTAAAGCAATGGGATATACCGCACTTTTGTCAGATGTTGAAAAACAAGTCTTTGCTAAAGAATTATCAGAACAGTGTATGAAGCAGGTTTTAGAAAGAAGAAAACATGCGGAAAACACCGGTGATTATTTGGTTTTTGTCCCGCATAACGGTAAAAACTATTGCCTATGTATAGCAAAGCATTCTCAAGATTCTTTTGTTCGGGACTGCATCGAAAAATGTATGCCCCAATTTCCATTCCTTCGGGAACCACTAGGGAAATAAATGGGTCCCCGCCTACGCGGGGACACTCTTTTCGTAAGCTCGTTCCTCGCTAACGAAAAGATGTGGTTGGGGCGGGAGGGATCGAACCTCCGCATGGTGGAATCAAAATCCACTGCCTTACCGCTTGGCGACGCCCCAACAGAAGCAGACTGCATAAAAGGAAGAAATCTGCTCCAATCACCCACGTTTGTTAGATTCTAGACCCAAAAACGGGGGTAGCGGAGGCGCACCATAGCCCTTCAAAAAGTTTTTTGCAACTGCCCTTCCCACCCGTCAATTTTTCTGGTTTTGGTGGGAGGTGGCCTCCATCAGAAGGCTTGCCTCCCCTTACCGACTTGATAGAATGACAACGGGGCCACGATACCGCGCTCCCGCAAAGGATAGCTTATGACCAAAAAGTCGCCCCCCATGGAAAACACTGGCTTGGCCATTCGCCAAAAGGGGAAGACCTCTCTTGCCGCCAAGAAAAAGGGCGGAGCCGCCGCCATCGCCCTAACCTTTATCAGAAAAAGGACATTGGTCTGGGTTTGCGATATTGAAAAGTCATCGACCATTTTGAATGACATAAGATACATCAATGAGGCCGAGGAATTCCTCAAGCGGTTTTATGCCCTGACGTCAATCCTTGTTCGCGTGACGGGGGGCATTGTTTACAAAGGAACAGGCGATGGCTTTCTGGCGGCCTATGAGGTAGCGCTTGATCGCGATCTTGGACGAGAAGCCGGAAAAATCTTTGCGGCAGCATGGCACCTAACCCGTCTTATCAGCGCTACGCAATTGGGTGTCGCGTGCCCCAAAAGATTTAAGATACGTCATGGCATCGCTCTTGAGCCCGATTCAATCCTGATCGAACACAACACAACACAAATTAAACTTATTGATATTATCGGGCGAGGCGTTGTCCTTACCTTCCGTCTAGCCGGAATCAAAGTGCCCTTCCCCAGCATTGTGACACAAAAGAACCTTGTCGATGCTGCCGCCGCCAACGGCTGTAACTATACCTTTCACAAGATGAAATTCTCTCATGAAGATTTGCTGAAATATTTTAAGGGAGAGAAATGGTCAACCAACAAGGTGTATGCCTCGGCTGACTCTTCTTTGCAAAAGGGCAAAGCCCCTGCCCCCCGTCAAGGAGGGCAGAAAACAACCCACGCCCTCTCCTCGGGCATACCCCTGTCGGAACAACAGTGGCTTTCAGACCTTTACCATGAGCTTTTGATCGGCGCACCGTGGGCCCAGCAGGCGGCCAAGAAACTCGATGAGATTGTTAGGGTTCGTCCTCTAGCCGCACCGCGCAAGAAAGGCCAAGCCCGCGGCTAAGCGCTGGTTTCCACCACATTGCGCACAATGGCCTTAAGCAAGGCGATCAGCTCTTTTTTATTAATAGGCTTCGTCATGTAGCCATCAAGCCCTGCGGCTAACCCCTTTTGCCTCTCTTCGGGGAGCGCCGCCGCCGTCAAGGCGTAAATGGGAAGCCTCTTCCCATCATGGCGACGCGCTTCTTCATCTCGAATATGCGTCGTGGCCTCAATCCCCCCCATGACGGGCATCTGCATGTCCATCAAAATCAAATCAAATTTGTCTTGGCCTAATTTATCAAGCGCCTGCTGGCCATCGTTCGCCACCACCACCTCATGCCCCAATTTTCCCAGCATGGTTTTGATAATTTTCTGGTTAAGCTCCATATCCTCAGCCAAGAGAATTTTTAAGGCCACCGAAGGCTCCGTCTCGCCCTCGCCGCCCGACGAAGCATCCACAGGTTCCTCTTGTCCGGCGGGCGCGATCTCATACGGAATGGTAACGGAAAAGGCGCTGCCCTTCCGCTCCACGCTATGCAGAACAATGGCGCCCCCCATAAGCTGCGCCAACTTATAAGAAATCGTCAGCCCCAGCCCCGTTCCGCCGAAGCGGCGCGTGGTTGAGTTGTCCTCCTGTGAAAACGCTTCAAAAATCTTTTTCTGTTTTTCCTTGGGAATACCAATTCCTGTATCTTGAACCACAAAGACAAGAACGACATGCCCGTCCTTCATAGACTTTGTTTTGACAAGAAGCGTGATGCTTCCTTGCGCTGTAAATTTCAAAGCATTTCCAAGAAGGTTGAGGAGAATCTGCCTCAACCGGACGGGATCCCCCATAAGCTGGCAGGGGACATCGGGATCAATCGTGCGAATTAGCGACACGCGGCTTTCATTGGCGCGCAAATAAAGGGGCTTGATCATCTCATCAATCACGGAAGGAAGATGAAACGAGATGGTTTCAAGGCTCATCTTTCCGGCTTCGATCTTCGAGAAATCAAGGATGTCATTAATAATCGTCAAGAGCCACTCTGACGACACCTTGACGTTTTCAATGTATTCATATTGTTCTTTATTCAAGTCGGTTTCCAGCGCCAGCTCCGTCATGCCAATAATGCCATTCATGGGCGTTCTAATTTCATGGCTCATGGCTGCCAAAAATTCTGACTTGGCTTTATTCGCTTCCTCAGCGTGCAAGCTGCTGGTGCGCAGGTCCGCCGCCATGCGCTCCAGCTGTTCGCTTTTTTCCCGAAGCTCATGCTCCACCGCTTCTCGTCTGGCTATCTCCTGAGACAAAGATAGGTTGCGATCCTGCAACTCAAACCGCCTTTTGTCCGACTCGGCAAACTCGGCTTGGAGACGAAGCGTCCGATTGCGCATTTTGATAAGCAGAAATACGGCAGCCAAAAGAAAAATAGGAAAAACGGAAACAATATATAAAAACGGACGCGAGGTTATGTCCCCATAAAGCTCTTGTTCCCCCAACAACGTAACAAACGCCCCAGGGATCCAAGCCAATGGAGTCAAAACAACCAAATCATAATCAGGAATAAGGCGGCGCGATTCACTGGCAAGGGAGAAAACCTCATTCCATTTATGTTTCAAAAGCAGCGGGACGGCCTCAGCTTTCAAACGATAGGGCTGATCAGGCAGGCGAACCTCCTTCCCCTCTTTTGTAACAAGCACCTCCAAATGGCCCTTATCTTCATCCGTCGGTTGGACAAAAAAGTGTGTGACATACTTCATGTCGACGGCAAGGGTGACGCAGCCACGGGGCTTTCCCCGATACGAAACTGCCGCCGCCGCAATAAATTGGTTCTCTTTCTGATCAACAATAAAATGGGTCTTTTCACAATCATGCGCCGCTTGCGGCAAGGGCGGCGATTCAGGCAAGGTATCGACCAGAACTTCTCCCGCCTCAGAATAATACAGCAAGCGATTGCGTTTGCCACCGCCCAAGGATTCTCGGTGTTTGACTTCCTCAAGAAAAGCTGTCTCGACGGAGGTAAGGCTGGCCTTCAACCCATAGCGGGGTGACATGCCAAGATCCTTGTTCGTTAGATAGGACATAAGAACAAAAGAACCGGCTATGTCCACCGCATCGGTGCTTAGCCCTCGCGCAAAATCGTCCAAGGCGGCGGCATGCCGTGCGCTACTGGCAACTTGCCGCGCATTCGCGACATTTCTTAATTGTTCTTGCGACTCAAAAACATTTTTTAAAAGAACAAACGCATAGACGCAAAAAACAAGCGTTGCGAAAAGGGGCCATTTAGAGGCGAAACGAATTGACACGATCTCCTCCCCTTAATCCTTTTTCAGAAAGAATTCGGGGAAAAAACTCCGTATTCCCAGAAAGTATTTATCAACAAGCAGGTCATACATTCCATTGGCTTTGATCTGAAAAAGGTAATTGTTAAACGCATCCCGCAGCTCAGGGGACGATGGAGAAAACGCTGTTGCCAAAGCCTGCTCCTGCGATATAGGACCCAGCACTTTGATCTTGCCCGCCCAATCGTGCAAATCAAGGATAACATCCGGCGCGTCCAAAAGTGTCAGATCGGCTTTGCCATCAACCAGCGACCGCGCGATGCTGCGGGAGTTAGTGTCTTCGTCAAGACGGTGAAAATTGGCAACCTTGTTCTCAAGATCATAGTTTCGGGGATCAAGTTTTGTATTTTTCACGACCATCAGGCTGCTTTTCCCAATCAGGGCTTTTGTCTCAACAATGTCCTTGTTCAAGTTGTCGCTTCCCTTAATGGGCGCTAGTGGCGCGTTCGCGCGCGCAATAAGAAAAACTTGCGAAGGAAAGGTCGGCGCGGAATAAAGAAAGAACGGTTCGCGCCATGAAAAAATGGCGAACCCCACAGAAATCAAGTCGCCCTTGACGGGATAGTTTCCCTCAAGAACCCCTCCATCCTTTTTGCGGACAATGTCCTTGCCCAGCAAATCGCGCACAAGGGTTGAATGCTGGCTTGACACAAAAACATATTTGACGCCAAGATATTTGGCAAAGCCTTGGATGATTTCAACATCAAACCCATCGCCAAAGCCTGTCACAAAATTCGCATAAGGAAATCCAAGATGCCTGATTTCGCCTCGCGCCTTAATATCCTGAAGATCGCCAGCGTTGGCGCAGGGGGAAAAAAGGGCAAAAAAAACGACGAGGCAAAGCCCCAATTTTTTCATATTGGTCTCCCCTCCACGTCAAAAAAGAAAAAAGAGCACTCCATCATCAGGCGGAATCGTTAAAAGAACGATAAGGATCAAAAACCGTACGTTTTACCAAGCGCATAGGCCTAGGGCGTAGTCTAAACCCTGACCAAATGAACCTCGACAACAGGCTTCTTCCCTTGCGATTCATGCAAGGCACGACGAACAATCTTTGTCACGGCCTGCTTCATCGTGTCATCTTCCAAAAGCGTGGCGCGGGGCATCCGCTCAACCTCATCCAAGATCATCGACGAAATATCCTCGCTCAAGACGCGGATGGCCTTTTCATCATCAATCCCCAAAAGCGTGATTTGAGGTTCGCTGGCCACCATACCACGACGATCCAGCGCAAGCGTCACGACCGCCGCGCCGTTAAAGCCCATCTTGCGGCGATGCTGCGTGACCGTTTGATCCAAAGGACGCAGGCGCGTTCCATCAAGACCCCATCGACCCGCTTGCACCTCCCCCACTAATTCATGCGTGTCGGGGCCAAGGCGAATGATCTGGCCATTTTTCGGAATTACGACGTTCTCAATCCCCAGCGACCGCGCCAGCGCCGCATGATCGGTCTGATGGCGCAACTCGCCATGCACTGGCACGGACAAATGAGGCTTCACCCAACGGTAAAGCTCGGCAATATCGGGTTGCCCCGCATGACCGGAGGCGTGAACCAATCGCCCATCAGCCATGTGATCGTTCGTCACGACCTTCACGCGGTGGCTTAGCAAAAGATTTTGCACGCGACCGATGGCTTTTTCATTGCCGGGAATGTCGCGCGAGGAGAAAATCACGACGTCGCCACGCTCTAGCGTCACGGCAGGATGATCAAACACAGCAATGCGCGAAAGCGCAGCGCGGCGCTCGCCCTGACAGCCTGTGCAGACCATGACGACCTTATCACGCGGCGCTTGCATCGCTTCATGTTCGCTAAGAAAGTCGCTGAACTCCGGCAGGTAGCCAAGCGACTCCGCTATTTCGGCATTACGCCATAAAGAACGCCCGACCAACGAGACGTGGCGACCATGCTGCTTTGCGGCAAGCGCGATGGACTTCACGCGTGCAATGTTGCTGGAGAAACATGTGACGGCAATACGCCCCTTATACTCTCCGAAAAGATCGACCATTCCCTTTTGTACCGCGATTTCAGAAGGCGTCGCCACGGAAACCGTCGCGTTCGTTGAATCGCCGACTAGCGCCATAACACCCTCGCGGCCTAATTCTTTTAAGCGCGCTTCGTCCGTCAGACGGCCAATAATCGGGTCGTTATCAAACTTCCAGTCGCCCGTATGAAGCACGCGGCCATGAACCGTATTAATCGCCACCATATGGCTTTCGGGAACCGAGTGCGTGACGGGGATCATCTCGATGGCGAAAGGCCCCGCCTCAAACGAACTGCCGACAGGGATCTCGATCAAATTGAAAAGACCCTGCATGCCCGCCTGCGCAAACTTGGCGCGCAGGATGGCGGCTGGAAATGGCGTCGCGTATACGGGACAGCGCAAATCTGCCCACAAACGCTCGATCGCGCCCAAATGATCTTCATGTCCGTGTGTGATCACAATGCCCAGCAAATCATCGCGCCGCGCCGCAATAAAGCTAATATCAGGCGTAATAATATCGATACCGGGTGTCGTATCGTCGCCGAACATGATCCCACAATCGACCATCAGCCACTTGCCTGCCGTGCCATAAAGATTGAGGTTCATGCCAATCTCGCCCGATCCCCCCAAAGGCAAAAGCCACAAGGCGTCATCGGGTGGACGGTGCATGTCTATTTTTACTTTATGCGTCATACTCTGTTTTCAACTTTCTTGTTTTTTTCAAAAATCAGCGCAAGACCGCGCAAAGTCAGATCCGTATTAATATGATCCAAAGAAGGAATAGCCTCATCAAACAAAGAGGCCAACCCGCCCGTCGCCACCACGGTCATGGGCAAACCAAACTCGGCCTTGATGCGCGCAATCAAGCCTTCGATCATGCCAACATAGCCCCAGAAAAGCCCCGATTGGATAGCCGTGACTGTTCCCGTCGCGATAACCTTGGGGGGCCGCGCCACGGCAACGCTAGGCAGCTTGGCCGCCGCCATATGCAAAGCACGAAGCGACAGATTAACACCCGGCGCAATCACGCCGCCGCAGTAAACACCCTCACCATCAATCACATCAAATGTCGTCGCTGTCCCAAAATCGATGATGAGCAGCGGCGCTTTATACGAAGCGACGCCTGCTACAGCATTCACCAAACGATCCGCGCCCAGCTCTTCGGGGCGATCAATCTTGACCGTAATGCCTGTCTTTACGCCCGTCGCGCCCACCATCAACGGTTCGCAATCAAAATGGTGACGGCAAAGCCGGATCAAGTTAAAATTCGCGTCCGGCACAACCGAGCCAATGATCGCGTCGGTTACGGCGGAAACCTCAACGCCGATTTGGGCCATAAGCGTTTTCAAAAAAGCGGCATATTCATCCGCCGTACGTTGCGCATTCGTCGTGGCACGCCACATGCCAATTTGGGTCAAGCCGTCAAATAGCGCAAAAACGGTATTCGTATTACCGGCATCAATGGCAAGAAGCATCAGGAAGCCTCCCTTACTTTTTTACAAGAAAAAAACATCGCCCGTCCGTATGACGGTTTCCTGCCCATCTGCCAAGCGCAAGATAAGGCTCCCCTTAGAATCGATTCCAGCAAAGTCGCCATGAACCTCGCCCGAAGGCAGCCTCACAACCATGGCCCCCATCTTGGCATCCGACAGCCACGCCTTACGGATCGGGCAAAAACCATCGTAGTAGAGGGTTTGACGCCATTGATCAAGGCTTTGCAGAAAATAAGCCAGCGCAGCCTCAACCGTCACCGACGATCCCTGCTCGGACAAAGAGGTCGTCGGGTAAAGGGCCTCATCGGGATGATGCGTAACATTAAGACCAACCCCGATCACAATCCACTCTACCAGATTGTCAACGACAGGGGCCGTCTCAAGCAAAACGCCGCTAATTTTCTTCCCCTCAACCAGCACGTCGTTAGGCCATTTAAGTTGCAAAGACGCCTCTGGGCAGGCCTTTAAGACCGCATCATGAACGGCCAACGCCGCCGCAAAAGTGTACAGCGCTGTCTGTTGCAGCGTACGGCGAGGCCGCAAAAGCACGCTGACATACAAATTGCCTTCAGGCGATTCCCACGTGCGACCCAACCGTCCCTTACCCGCCGTCTGGCGCAACGCTTGCACGACAAGACCTTCGGCCTCGCCCGCTTCGGCGGCTTGCCTAGCCACCGCATTGGTACTTTCGGTAACATCCAGCGTTTGAACGCGAAAAAAAGAAGGGATCATGGAAGCAACAGCCTTTCCGCAGCAAGGCGTGCACCATCAACAAGCAGCGCAGGAGCAAGAACAAACAAAGCAAGAAAGAGCGAGGCCAGAGCGAGGCCGCCCTTCAACGCAAAAGAGCCAACAGGATCAAGTTGCCCCTCTTTCGCCGCATCAAAATACATGATTTTGATGATCCGTAAATAGTAGCCTGCCGCCACGACGCTAGCGAGCACCCCAATCAGCGCCAAGGGCCACAACCCAGCCTTAACCGCCGCCAGCAAAACGAAGTATTTGCCAAAGAATCCGGCCAAAGGCGGCACACCGGCCAAAGAGAACAAAGCCACGGCAAGTATCAGTGCCATCCATGGGTGTGTTTGGGATAGCCCCGCCAGATCATCCATCTTTTCCACGGGGGCATCATCTCGACGCATGCCCACCATCACGCCAAACACAATCAGTGTCGCAACAAAATAAACAGCCAGATAAACCAACACACCTTGCAGACCCAAAACGCTTATCCCGCCACGCACAGGATCAAGGGCAACAAAACCCACCAGCATCGTGCCAACATTCGCGATAGCGCTATAGGCCATCAGGCGCTTGATGTTCTTTTGCAGCAATCCCGCGAACGAACCCAACGCCATCGAAGCCACGGCCAGAACGATCAGGATCGGCTGCCAAACGGTCGCCGTGGCCGCCAAAGGAACGGCTAACACAACCGCCAGCAGCGCCAACGCCGCAATTTTCGGCGCAGCCGCCAAAAAGGCCGTGACGGGCAATGGCGCACCTTCATACACATCGGGCGTCCACATATGGAACGGCACGGCGGATGCTTTCAAAGCAAACCCCGCCAAAACAAAGCCCAGAGCAACGACAATGCCGACAGGCAGCGCCGGACTTTGCGTCAAGACGTGTGCCATAACATCAAACCCTGTGCCCCCCGCGAAGCCATAAAGCAGCGATAGCCCAAACAGCATAATCGCGGATGAAAAAGCCGAAAGCATAAAATATTTTAATCCGGCCTCACTGGATCGTTTTTCTTCGCGCTGAAAAGCCGTCAGGACATAAAGCCCCAGATTTTGCAGCTCCAGCGCGACATACAACGCGATCCAATCATGCGCCGAGATCATCAGCATCATGCCCAGCGCCGACAGCATCACCAAAACAGGATATTCGGGTTTGATGCCCCTTTTCTGTCCGCCAAAAAATACCGGCGCAAGCGTCAGCGAACCCGCCGACGCGATCAGCAGCATGACTTTGATAAACCGCCTAAAGTCATCAACCGCAAACATGCCATGAAAAACCACTCCGGACTCACGGCCCAAAAACACCAGCACTGCCGCGGCCAGCAAGGAAACAATCGCCGCGCTTGTGACAAGGCCGCCAGCCTTGTCCCCACGAAACGCACCGATCAGCAAAAGCGCCATCGCCGCCACCGCCACCATCATTTCAGGAAGAGCAAAAAGCATGTTGATCATCTATCTTCCCCTGCATGCTGTATCCGCTCCGCATCCACCGCAAATATGCGCGTAAACGTCGTCGGATAAAGGCCCACCCACAAAATCAAAAGCAACAGCGGTAGGAACATCGCTGCCTCGCGCCACGTCAGATCGGGAAGCGCCTTCACTTCCGCCTTCTCAGCCACACCGAAAAACACCCGCGCATAAAGCCACAGCATGTATATCGCACCCAGCACAATGCCCAAAGCCGCCACAGCCGCCACGCCATGATTCATAATCCACGCGCCCTGCATCGCCAGAAACTCACCCACAAAACCGGACGTTCCGGGCAAACCAACCGCCGCCAACGTCAAGACCATGAACACCGACGCAAAGTGCGGCATCACGCTCGCCACGCCGCCGAACCGCACTATTTCACGCGTATGCGTGCGCTCATACACCACGCCGACACCAAGGAACAGCGCGGCAGAGACGATCCCGTGCGAGAGCATCACCATCATCGCGCCGTCCAATCCCTCGCGCGTGCCAGAGAAAATCCCCAGCGTGACATACCCCATATGCGCGACGGACGAATAGGCAACCAGCTTCTTCATATCCGTCTGCGCAAGCGCTACCAGCGAGCCATAGATGATGGCAATCAAACTGAGCGTCACCACCATCGGCGCAAAAGTCGCGCTGGCGTCAGGCAACATCTGCAAGGAAATCCGGATAAAGCCGTACCCGCCCATCTTCAACAAAACGCCTGCCAGAATAACGCTGCCCGCCGTTGGCGCTTGCACATGCGCATCGGGCAACCATGTATGAAACGGCCACATGGGAGTCTTCACGGCAAACGAGGCAAAGAACGCAAGCCACAACCACATGGCCATTTCTTTCGGGAACGCAAAACCCATCATCGCGGTCATATCACTCGTCCCCGCCTTCATCACCATCACAAAGATGGCGACCAGCATCAAAACCGATCCCAAGAACGTATAAAGGAAAAACTTCATCGCCGCATAAACACGCCGCTCGCCGCCCCACACGCCGATGATCAGGAACATGGGGATCAACGCGCCTTCGAAAAAAACATAGAATAAAAAGAAATCGAGCGCCGTAAACATCCCGATCATCATGGTCTCAAGCAAAAGCAGCGCCGCCATAAAAGACCGCGCCCGCTCCTTCACCGCAAAGCCCGACAGGATTGCAATCGGCGTTAGCAGCGTCGAAAGCAAAACGAACCACAGCGAAATCCCGTCCACGCCCCGATGATACACAAGGCCCATCGACGGCATCCACGCGGCCTTTTCGACCAGCTGAAAACCGCCCGTCGCCGCGTCGTACAAAAAGGGCAGCGCAAGCGACGCTATAAACGTCACGCCAGAAGCCACCAGCGCGATCAGCCTTGTGCGCCTCACCTGCTTTTCATCCTGCCCACGCGGCAACAGCGCCAGCGCCACCACGCCCAGTAGTGGCAGGAATGTGATTAGGCTTAAAAGCGGAAAGTTGTTCATGCCCAAAATCTCCTCACCATCATCCAGCCGACCATGACGGCAAGTGCCAAGGCCATCACAAAGGCATAGTGAAATACATAGCCTGTCTGCCAACGACGCGCCCTTGCGCCGATACCTTGCGCCACCGCGCTCACACCATCGGGGCCGAAGCGGTCGATGCAGCGCTCATCCCCCCGATGCCAGAAAAACGCGCCCAGCTTCGGCAAAGGTCGCACGAACAAACGATCATACACCTCATCGAAATAGTATTTATTCAAAACGAGGCGATACAGCGCCCCCAGTCTGGCCGCGATAATCGCCGGAACCTCTGGTCTGCGCACATAAAGCCAGACCGATAGCCCCATCCCCATCAACGCCAGCATCAGCGGCGCAAGCTTGGCAACCTCTGGCACGACAACGCCCTCGTGGCCATGCAACACGACCAAAGCCCCACGCCAGAAAGCGCCATCAGGCGCACTGGCAAACCACCCATGCCCTACAAAGCCTGCCAGCGCCGCTCCCAAAGCCAAAGGCACAAGCGGCCCCAACAGCCACCACGACGATTCATGAACGTGCGCCGCCACGCTCGCGTCATGCCGCGCCTTGCCATGGAACGTCAGAACGATCAGCCGCCACGAATAAAACGCCGTCATAAACGCCGCCATCAGGCCAAGGCCATAGGCCGCACGCCCATACCAAGAGCCATGCGCATAGGCGGCCTCTAAAATCATGTCCTTGGAATAAAAGCCTGCGAAGCCGAACACGCCTTCGATCCCGATGCCCGCCAACGCCAGCGAGCCAATCCACATCAGCGCGTACGTCACGGGCATCTTGCGCCACAGGCCGCCCATCTTGCGCATGTCTTGTTCGCCGCTCATCGCATGAATGACGCTGCCCGCCGCAAGGAACAAGAGCGCCTTAAAAAACGCGTGGGTCATCAAATGAAAGATCGATGCGCCATAGGCCGACACGCCAGCGGCAAAAAACATATAGCCCAACTGGCTCATCGTCGAATAGGCGATCACGCGTTTAATATCAAACTGCGTGAGGCCAATTGAGGCCGCAACAACCGCCGTCACCGCGCCCACAATGGCAATCACAGCGAGAGCCGCAGGCGCGTATTCGAACAAGGGCGAAAGCCGCGCCACCATAAACACGCCCGCCGTCACCATGGTCGCGGCATGGATCAACGCCGACACGGGCGTTGGCCCTTCCATCGCGTCCGGCAGCCAGACATGAAGGCCAATCTGTGCCGACTTGCCCATCGCACCCACGAATAAAAGCAAACAAACCGCCGTTAAAGCACAACATGAGCGGTCGCCCACAACATAGGTCTGACCAACCACCTGTGACGCGCTTCTAAAAATCACATCAAAGTCCAGTGAACCGAACAACTGATAGCAGCCAAAGATGCCCAACAAGAACCCGAAGTCGCCAATGCGGTTAACCCAAAAAGCCTTCATCCCCGCACGGCTTGCGGCAGGCTTCTCATACCAGAACCCGATCAGCAGATAGGAACAGAGGCCTACGCCCTCCCACCCGAAGAACATCTGTAACAGATTGTCGGCACTCACCAGCATCAACATAAAGAACGTAAACAGGGACAGGTACGCCATAAAGCGCGGCATGCCCCGATCACCCTTCATGTATGAAACCGCATAAAGATGCACCATAGCCGAGACAGTTGTTACCGTCGCCACCATAATCGCCGTCAGCGTATCAAAGCGTAGCGCCCAGTTAGCCTTCACACTCCCCATCGCAAACCACGGCGCAAGAATATGGGTCCGCGCCCCACCCGCGCCAAAAGCAACATCGATAAAAATAAAAACCGCCAACGCCGCCGCGAGCAGCATCGCCCCGCACGTCACAACTTGAGCAAACAAATCAGAAGAAACCCGACCCTTCCCCGAAGGCCAAAGACCGAAGGCTGAAGCCCCCGCCAACGCCGCCCCCAGCAAGGGCAGGAAAACGGCGGCGCTATCAATCATCATCGTTATGCTCATGCGCCTACCCCTTTAACTCCGCTAAACCACCAACCGCGATGTCGCCACGTTGACGGAACGCTACGACCAGAATGGCAAGGCCAATGGCGGACTCTGCCGCGGCCACGGTCAAAACGATCATCGCAAAAGCCTGCCCCGCAATCCCGCCGCCGAAATGCGAAAACGCCACAAGGTTCAACGTGGCGGCCAGCAGCATCAGCTCAATCGACATCAGCCACACGATCACGTTGCGACGGTTCATGATCACGCCCATCAGGCCGACGACGAACAGCATCCCCGCCAGCGCCAGATAATGCCCAAGGCCAATCGTGAAAACGCTTTCCATCACAAAGCCCCCTTTCCGCTTTTGACGTCATGCAGCGTTACAACATCCTCGGCGCGGCGATCCAGCTGCGCCTGCACGTTCTGCCGCTTTGTCCCACGAGGCCCACGCTGTGTCAGCACAATCGCGCCAATCATGGCCGTGAGCAAAACAAATCCCGACACCTGAAACGGATAGATAAAGTCCGTGTACAACACGCGCCCCAGTGCGCTTGTATTTTCCATATCCGCCACTACCGGCAAAGCAACATGCGCCTGCGGCCACGTCACGGCCATGACCACCATCTGCGCCAGCAGCACCGCGCCCACACCAAGCGAGGCAGGCAAAAACCGCTTAAGCGGCGCAGAAGGCGACCCGCCCTTCACGTCCAGCATCATCACGACAAACAAGAACAACACCGCAACCGCGCCGACATAGACGATAAGTAGGATGAAGGCCAAAAACTCTGCCCCCAACAACAAAAACAAACCCGCCGCATTGAAAAAGCACAGGATCAAAAATAGCACCGCCGTCACCGGCTGACGCACACTCACCACCGCCACGGCGCTCGCGATCAACACAAGCGCAAATACACAAAACAACGCTCCTGCGATCATGCTGTCCCCCGATCCGCCTCAATGTTCGCGGCAAGGACAGGCTCCCACCTGTCGCCATTATCCAAAAGCCGCGCCTTATCGTACAAAAGCTCCTCATGCGTCCATGTCGCATATTCAAAGTTGGGGCCTTCGACAATCGCACCCACGGGGCAAACCTCTTGGCACAGGCCGCAATTGATGCACTTCGTCATATCGATGTCATAGCGCGTGGTGCGGCGTGAGCCATCCTGCGCCACGCCCGCCTCAATCGTGATCGCCAGCGCGGGGCACACGGCCTCGCACAGCTTGCACGCAATGCAACGCTCGCTACCATCGGCACAACGGCGCAGCGCATGTTCACCGCGAAAGCGCGGGCTAATCGGCCCTTTTTCATACGGATAATTGATCGTGACTTTCCGCTTAAAGATATACCGGAACGTCAAGGCTAAACCGGCCAGAAAGTCCAGCCCCAGCCAATAGCACATCCGCTGTTTGATCAGCGCTATATTCATCCGGCGTCTCCCACCATTTTGACCGTGGCCACGACGACGACCCAGAAAAGCGAAAACGGCAGGAAAAACTTCCAACCGATCCGCATCAGTTGATCATAGCGATAGCGTGGCAACGTGCCGCGCACCCACAAAAACACGAACAGGCAAAACGCAATCTTTAACGCAAACCACACAAAGCCCGGCACGAAGCCCAGCGCAGCCACGGGCGGCAACCAGCCGCCTAGGAATAAAATTGTCATCATCGCGCTCATTAAAATCATGTTCGCGTATTCGCCCAAAAAGAACATCGCAAAGATCATAGCCGAATATTCCGTGTTAAAACCACCAACCAGCTCAGACTCGCCCTCTGGCAAGTCAAAGGGGCTGCGGTTTGTCTCGGCCAACGCGGAAACAAAAAACAAAACAGCCATCGGCAGCAAAATGGAAAAAACATTCCAACCTGACTGTTGCGCCTCGACAATTTTACTTAGATTCAACGACCCCGCTTGTAAAAGAACCGTCACGATGATAAGGCCGATCGACACCTCATATGACACCATTTGCGCAGCGCTGCGAAGGCCGCCAAGCAATGCGTATTTCGAGTTTGACGCCCACCCCGCAATGATGATCGCGTAAACGCCCAACGACGAGATCGCCAGCACATACAAAACGCCAACATTGATGTTCGCCAGCACCAGCCCTGCATCGAACGGGATCACAGCCCACGCCGACAACGCCAGCATAAACGTCATGACAGGCGCGGCGATAAACAAAAACACAGTTGCTTGCGTCGGAATAATCGTTTCCTTAAACATCACCTTCAGGCCATCGGCCATGGGCTGCAACAAGCCAAACGGCCCCACAACGTTCGGCCCCTTGCGCAGCTGGATCGCGCCCAGAACCTTGCGCTCGGCATAGGTCAGATACGCCGTCCCGCCCAGCACCACGGCCAAAATCCCGCCAATACCGAGCAGCATCCAGAAAAGCGGCAGCCAATAGGTCGTCATCATATCATCCATGCGCTGCCTCCCTATAAACCACGTCTTTTTTGCCCCGTCCTATACCGTCATCCCCGCGCTCCGTCACGCCGCCCTTGCGGCGTGCGAAAATAACAAAACGGGGATATCGCTTATTGTTTTCTCCCGCCCCCTCCCCTACACCGTCATCCCCGCGAAAGCGGGGATCCCGTTTTCTATTTTTGTAAATCTTTCCCCATATCCCTCCATGTCGGATTGAACTTTTCAATGCTTTGTTTTTTCCAGTCTCTATTCCACTTTTTAATG